>JADGOA010000161.1 GCA_017883215.1 Thermoanaerobaculia bacterium
GCGTGGATCGACCGCCATCGCGAGGCGCGGAGTTGAAGGCGCTCTTTCTGGTCAACGCGCGATCGGGACCGCGCCGCACCGTCGACATCTCCTCGTTGATCCGCTCGTCCTGCCACGGATCCGATTTCGAGATCGAAGCATGCCAGCGGAAGGAAGACCTCGACGAGATCGTCGCGCGCGCGGAGCAGACCGGGTACGACGCCGTCTTCGCCGTCGGCGGTGACGGCACGGTTCACGAGATCGCCAAACGGCTGATCGGACGCCGGCTGGCGATGGGGATCGTCCCGACGGGATCAGGGAACGGCTTTGCACGCCATCTCCGGCTGCCGATGAACGCGAGCGCGGCAATCGCGGCGGGGCGCGGCGGGACGGCGGTGTCCATCGACACGGCCGAGGTGAACGGGATGCCGTTCGTGGGGGTGATGGGTGTGGGATTCGATGCTGTGATCGCGCGTGAATTCGCGGTGCGCCATGCTCGCGGCCTGGGCACATATCTGCGCGCCGGATTCTCGGCGATCCTTCGCTACCGTCCGGAGGAGTACGAAGTAATCGCCGATGGCGAGCGGATCTCCTCGCGCGCCTTCGCCATCGCTGTGGCGAACGGATCGCAGTACGGCAACGGCTTTCGCCTGGCCAGAAATGCCTCGGTGTGCGATGGCGTGCTCGATCTCGTCGTCTTCCGCGACGTGCCGGCGATCGCCGCGCCGGTCGTCGTCGCACGCCTCATCACCGGCACGCTTCATCGCTCCAGCGCAGCGATCACGCGAAAAGTGCGCGAGGTGGTGATCCGCCGCAAATCAGCCGGATACGCGCATCTGGACGGAGAGCCAATCGAACTGCCGGAGGAATTGCATATCCGCGTGCGGCCGCGCTCACTGAACGTGCTCGTGGCCTGCGATCCGAATACGATTTAGGTGCTCGGAGGGCAGAGGCCGGAAGCGCGCGGTTCCAGCCTCCGAGCTCCGACCACCGACCACCGAGCACCGACCACCGACCACCAATGCCCATCGCCAACACACTTTCCCCCCGCGCCAATCTGCTGCGGGCGCTCCGCCACCGCAACTTCCGCCTCTTCCTCAGCGGCCAGATGATCTCGCTGGTCGGGACGTGGATGCAGCAGGTCGCCCAGTCGTGGCTGATCTACAAGCTCACCGGCTCCGCCTTTCTCCTCGGTGTCGTCGGCTTTGCCGGTCAGGTTCCGGCACTCTTTTTCGGCCCGCTCGGCGGTCACGTGTCCGACCGCTACGATCGCCGCCGCGTGATCATCCTGACGCAGACCTTGTCGATGGTCCTGGCGTTCGTCCTCGCCGCCCTCACCCTCAGCCACACCATCCGTGAGTGGCACATCATCGTCCTGGCCTCCTGCCTCGGCATCGTCAACGCCTTCGACATCCCCGTCCGGCAGGCATTCATCGTTCAGATGGTCGAGCGCGAAGATCTGATGAACGCCATCGCCCTCAACTCCTCGATGTTCAACGGAGCGCGCATCATCGGCCCAGCGATCGCCGGAATCACGGTTGCTGCAATCGGCGAAGGCTGGTGCTTCTTCGCGAACGGCGCCAGCTACATCGCCGTCATCGGCGGGCTGCTCATGATGAGCATTCCGCGGCTGGCGCCGCAGTCGATCAGCTCCTCACCGCTGGCGAACATCGCTGCTGGGTTCCGCTACGTAAAGGAGACGAAGCCGATTCGCGCTCTGCTTTTCCTGCTGGGCCTCGTCAGCTTCGCAGGCATGCCGTACACAGTGTTGATGCCTGTGTTTGCCGACAGCATTCTGCACGCGGGAGCCCGCGGGCTGGGAGTGCTGATGGGAGCGTCGGGCGTCGGCGCCCTGATCGGCTCGATCGCCCTGGCGACGCGCCGCAGCGTGCGCGGACTGGGACGCTGGGTGGCGTGGGCCTCAGCCGCGTTCAGCGTGTCCGCGATCGCGTTCGCGTGGTCGAAGTCGTACGCGTTGTCGATCGCCCTGCTCGTTCCTCTCGGCATCTCGATGATGGTGCAGATGGCGTCGTCGAACACCCTCATCCAGTCGATGGTGAAGGAAGAGTTCCGCGGCCGCGTCATGGCCGTCTATTCGATGACCTTCGTCGGCATCGGCCCGTTCGGTGCGCTGCTCGCCGGCTGGCTGGCCGAGCGCATCGGTGCGCCGACGACCGTCACCCTCGGCGCGATGATGACGCTGACCGGCGCTGCCGTCTTCGCCTCGCGCCTCCCGCACCTGCGCGACGAAGCGCGCCAGCTGATCATCGCCCAGCAGTCCGGCCCCGGCGAGCCTGTCGAACAGGCGACGGCGACCGGGGCGAAGTGATTCAGTGGGGAGTGCGCAGTTGCGTTTACCGGTGGGCGTGGCCCCGAACGTGAGGGCAAATCCGGGCGACCCCGTCATCCTGAGCCGGCGAACGGCCAGGGACCGCTGGAGCGGAAGTGACACTGTCATTCCGAGCCGGCGGAACCACCCCGGGAGTGCGGGGGATCCCTCGCTGTCCTACGCCGCTCCGCGGCTTCGGCAGCTCGGGATGACAGGCTGGGCGCGCGATTACCGGTCGATCTCCGTCACCAGCCCATCGATCCTCTCCGCGAGTTCGTCCCTGGTGGCGATGAACCGTTCGAGCGTGTCGCCCTCGCCCCAGGTCGGGTCCTCGATCGGCCAGTGCTCGATGCGGCTGGCGTTGGGCCACGACGGGCAGTCCTTTGCGGCAGAATCGCACACGGTGACCACGACATCGAACGGCTCGGCGAGAAACTGCTCCGCCCCTTTCGAAGTGGCGCTGGAGATGTCGATGCCGATCGACGCCATCGCCTGAATGGCAGCCGGATGGACCCATCCGGCCGGGCGCGATCCGGCTGAAACGGCCTCGACGACATCGCCGTGAAATCCGTTGGCGAGGCCTTCCGCCATCTGGCTGCGCGCCGCGTTGCCGGTGCAGAGAAAGAGGATTCGCTTCTTCGTCATTCTTTCGGAGACACTCCGGTCTGCGCTCTCCGCCAAAGTCGGGGCGCACGAAACGGGCGCACCCATGCCTCATGCCCCATGCCCCGCCTTACGGCGACAACCGCTCGATGACCCAGTCGTTCGATTCGCGCAGACGGTAGACGAAACGGTCGTGCATGCGATCGGTGCGGCCCTGCCAGAACTCGACCAGATTCGGGATCAGGCGGAACCCGCCCCAGTGCGGCGGCCGGGGCACGTCGATTCCGCGGTATGTCTCCTTGAGCTCGCGGCAGCGGCCCTCCAGATCGCCGCGGCCCAGGATGACCTTGCTCTGTTCCGAGGCCCAGGCGCCGAGCTGGCTGGCGCGGGGCCGGGTCACCCAGTAGGCGTCCGATTCTTCCGCCGTTGTCTTGACGATCACTCCTTCGGCACGCACCTGCCGCTGAAGTGCGGGCCACCACCAGCAGAACGCCGCCATGGGATTGGCGTGGAGCTGCTCTCCCTTGCGGCTGTGGTAGTTCGTAAAAAACACGAATCCCCGGCGATCGAAGCTCTTCATCAGGCAGACGCGCGAGCTCACGACACCATCGGCGGTGGCGGTCGATACGGTGACCCCCTCCGGCAGATCGGGCTGCGCGCTCCTGGCTTCCTCGAACCACTTCGCGAACTGATCGAAGGGATTCGGATCGAGATCGGTATCCAACAGCGGTCTGGTCACTCCACTCTCCTGTCGTGCACCAGGCGCTCGATCTTGCGGATCACTCGCGCTGACGCTTCTTCGTTCATCAGATCGACGGCGCGATCGAGGGAAACCCAGGTGAGATCGCTCGACTCATTCTGGTCCATGACGATGCCGTCTGGCGTGGTCGTTCGCGCGAGGTAGCGGATATCGAAGTGGTGATGGTCGGGCTCGCCCTTCCCCGCCGGAATGGCGTGCACGTCGACGTCGAAGACGCCGTAGCAGACCCACTCGAGATCGCGCAGCCCCGATTCTTCGATCCCCTCGCGCATGGCCGCGTCGACCGGCGATTCGGCAGCCTCGAGGTGCCCGCCCATCTGCAGCCAGCGGTCGAGCCGGCGATGGTGGTGGAGGAGCAGGCGCGTGCCGGTGGGATCGACGATGAAGCAGCTCGCTGTCACGTGCCCCGGCTCGAAGTGGCGGCGCGAGAAGGGATCGCCGTCCTCGAGAAGCAGCTCGGCAATGGCACGGTGATGCCGGGCCTCGAGGTCGTCGGCCGGCTCATAGGTGCGAAGATCTTCCAGGAGGTTGGCGCGCCGGGTCATCGGTGTTCGAAGTTTATCGCGTTGGAGTGCGGACGTCCTCGTCCGCCGCCGCCGGGCGTCCTCGCCCGGCGGTAGGTCTGGCAGAGCGATCGGACGAGGACGCCCGCACTCCGTCATAAACTAAACGAACATGCTCCACTTCATGCCCGCCCTCAACGCCACGCTGAACGGTCTGAGCGGCGTGTGGCTGCTGATCGGGTACACCTTCATCCGAAGGAAGAACATCCGGATGCATCGCCGCTTCATGCTCGCGGCCTGCACCACGTCGCTTCTCTTCCTGATCTCGTACCTGACGTACCACGCCTTCGCCGGCACGACGCGGTTCCAGGGGACGGGATGGAGCCGGCCGGTGTACTTCACGATTCTGCTGACGCACACCGTGCTCGCAGCGGCGATCGTCCCGCTGGCGATCGTCACCGTCTGGAACGGCCTGAAGATGCGCGTCGACTTTCACCGCCGCGTCGCCAGGGTGACGTTTCCGCTGTGGATGTACGTGTCGGTGACCGGCGTGCTGGTCTACTTTTTCTTGTACCAGTGGTTCCCGTCGCGGTAGGAGTGCGGGCGTCTCGCCCGCCGCGATCCGGCGTCCCGCGCCGGATCGCTTGTCGAGGCGGAGTCGCCGGTCGCGGGACGACCGGCGACGGCGTGCGAGACGCCCGCACTCCACGCTATTCTCTCAGCAGCTGCTTGACGGTTCTCGCCACGTGATCGGCGGCGTCGCCGTCGGTCGAGCCGTAGTACTCGCGGATCATGCCGCCCTTGTCGGCGATCGCGAATTTGGTGCTGTGGAGGGCCTGCTCGTTGCCCGGTTCGGGGGAGCTCGCGGCGAGCTTGAATCCTTCGACCGACAGCCGGAGGATGGCCACGCGGTCGCCGGTGAGGAACGTCCAGCGCGGATCGTTGCGGAACTTCGCGGCATACGCGGCCAGGCGCTCGGGCGTGTCGTGCACCGGGTCGACGGAGATGGAGACGAACCGCACCGGGTCGTCCTTGTCGATCTTCTGCGTGAGCTGGCGCATCTGCTCGGTCATGATCGGGCAGGTCGTCCCGCAGCTCGTGTAGATGAAGTCGTAGACGGTGACGTTTCCCTTCATCTGCGAGAGCCTGACCGGCTTGCCGGTCTCCGCGACGAGGCTCGCGTCGGGAACGGGATACAGCTGCGGGAGGTCGACCTTGCGCGCGCACGCGGCGAGGGCGATCGCCGTGAGGAGGAGAAGATTGCGCACCGTCGGTTTCATCATTGGATAGCGGTCATCGTGCTGCGAAGCCAAGCATCGCCATCATTGCAACCAGATACAGATTCGAGGTCATGAACAGCTTCATGGCCGTCTTGTTCGAACGATCGAAGAAGAAGCGGATCGACATCGCCAGCAGAGCCACGCCGCAGATCGTCGAGCCGATCAGGTATCCGAGTCCGGCCATGCCGATGAAAGACGGCATGACGCTCACGGCCAGGAGCGCGAGGCTGTAGAGAATCGCCCGGCGGGCGGTGGCGGTGCCGTCGTTGTCGCTCACGGCCGTCATGACGTATCCGGCGCGGCCGTAGTCCTCGCGGTAGATCCAGCTGATGGCCATGAAGTGCGGCAACTGCCAGAAGAAAAGGATGCCGAAGAGCACCCATCCACCGGCCGAAAAGTGTCCGGTCGCGGCCGTCCACCCCATCAGCGGCGGGATGGCGCCGGGAACTGCGCCGATGATCGTGCAGGCGGTGGAGATCCGTTTGAGAGGGGTGTAGACGAAAATGTAGCTGGTCAGCGTGAATGCGCCGAGGACGGCAGTCAACGTATTGACCATTACAACGAGGTAGGCAGTGCCGATGATGGCCACCGCGGTGGAAAAGATCAGCGCCGCCCGCGGCGTCATGCGGCCGTCCGGCAGAGGGCGCCGGCTGGTGCGGCGCATCTTGCCGTCGTGCTCGCGCTCCACGTACTGATTCAGCGCGTTCGTGCCCGCGGCCACGAGAGCCGTTCCGATGAGCGTGTTGACCATCAGCATCAGGTCGAAATGCGCGGCGCCGAGGAGGTAGCCGCCGGCGGTGGTGGTCAGCACCATCAGCACGATGCGGGATTTGGAGAGCTCGAGGTAGTCGGCAATGGCTCGCGCGATGGCGCGCCCCTCACCCGGCGCTCCGCTGCGCGTCGCGCCACCCTCTCCCGCGGGGAGAGGGGCGACGACCGCTTCGACTGCGGTCACGACTTCACTCATGCCGCAGCCTCTCTTGCGACAAATGCACCAGCCTGCTCTTGCTCAACCCGGTGCGACGCGATGGTGCGGGCCGTCAGCGCCAGCAGCAGCGATGTCGTCAGCGTGGCCGCTCCCGTCACCACGTGGAAGCTCGTGATGCTCGCCAGGCGGAGCGGAACGGCGCCGGCCAGCGAGTGATACGCCCCGGCGTTCGCCGATCCGAACCAGACCACCTTCGCGCCGAGGTAGATCTGCAGCGAGGTCAGCGCGAGGAGCAGGGTCATGAGTGGTCGCAGCGACGGAGCGGAGCGGAATACGCGCACCGCCAGTGCCAGGATCGTAATCGCCACCAGCGCCGCTCCGGTGCGGTGCACGAAGTTCGCGGCGATTGCCCCTGTCGTGAATGGCGGGATGAGTCTGCCGAACGACAGCGGGAAGTCGGGGATGGCCAGCCCGGCGCCGAGATGACGCACCAGCGCGCCGGCGAGGATCTGCAGGTAGACGAGAACCACCAGCATCGTGCTCAACGTCGTCGGCGCGTCCTCCACGGCAGTGCGGCCGCGCAACCGCTGGAACGACTCCGACGTGAAGAACGCGATGGACATGTTCAGGCAGAGGAAGATCTCGGCCAGGCCGGCGTGCGAGATCGAGACCGGCTTCGGCAGGAGAAACAGCACCGTCAGCCCGCCGAGCACGCCCTGAGCGACGACGGCACCGAGCGCGCTCCATCCGAGAATGCGCACGAACCGCTTCGGCTCCCGCATCTGCAGAGTGATCGCCTGAATGACCGTGAGCAGTCCGACGGTCGCGGCGATCATTCGATGTCCGTGCTCGTAGAAGATGCCGGCGATCATCGGCGGCATGAGCATGCCGTACGAGAGCGGCCAGTCGGGAACGGCCAGGCCGGAGCCGGTGGAGGTGACCATCGCGCCGGCGTAGATGAGGAACAGCGTCGAAGCCGCCACGAACTTCGTGTAGCGGCGGAGCCAGAGGGGCGTGGGCTGAATTGTCATAGGTTGAATCTAACCTGCCTGGTTTCCTTCGGCGCCACAGTGATCTGCTGCTCCTGGGGGCCGTACTTCTCGTGCCATGCGACGAGCGTGTAGGTGCCGGGGGGAAGATTCGGGATCGTGAATGTGCCGTTCATGTTCGAGACGGCATAGAACGGATGCGGCATGACGGCCATGTACGACTTCATCCAGCTGTGGACGTCGCACTTCACCTTGAACGGCTGCATCTCGGGCTTGTCGAACTTCTTCGTCGAGACCATCCCGTGCATCGGCTGGCCCTCATTGAACGGAGAGTTCACCAGCGGCATGGCGTGGACGTTGTGAAGCGTCTCGTCGCCGTTCCTGATCTGCAGCAGCTGCCCTACCTGCAGCGCCTGCACGTGCGGGTAGTAGCGACAACCCTTCTGCTCGAGGACGGCGGGCTTCGACGGTGCCGGGTACTTTCCGGGCGGCGGATTCTTGATGTAGACGAGGACGTTCGCGAGCCCGCCAGCCGGCCCGACGACCACCTCTTCGTCGACCGCTCCCTGACCGCCGGGATTCTGTGACGAGCAGTCGGCGCTCATCTTGATGGGCTGCATCTTCGGCGCGGGGCCGGCGAGCTTCACGGTGCCGGTGATGGTCGCGGCGCCGGCGACGGCCGGCATGGACCCCGACGGAGCAGTGGCCGCCGCCTGCGGCGGCTGAGCGTCTTCCCCTTCGTCCGGCCTCTCTGCGGCTTCTCTTCCTTTGCCGCACGCGAACACGAACGTCAACGCGAATGCGAAAGCTACGAGCTTCTTCAATGTCATGCCATGAGAAGCGGACTGCTGCTGCTTCCCTACTTTCCCTACTATCGGCGAATCCCGGAAGCATGTCAACGCGCCGCGTGATCGCTAACACGTTGTAACGTGACGTTGCAACTCGAATGATTGCAA
>JADGOA010000162.1 GCA_017883215.1 Thermoanaerobaculia bacterium
CGGCGAGGAATCCCCCGCCGCCCCGGGAGTGCGGGGGATCCCTCGCTGTCCTCCGCCGCTCCGCGGCTTCGGCAGCTCGGGATGACAGGCTTGGCGCGTCCCTACGGAGAGGGAACCCACTCATGCCGCATGCCCCATGCCTCATGCCCCCTACCCACACGAAGTTCTCAATTCGCGCGTTTCCCTTCACAATGGCGCTCATGCGCATCCTCGGTGTCGACCCGGGCTCCGTCACGACCGGCTTCGGCGTGATCGATTACGACCGCGGGCGGTTGTCGCTGGTCGAGCAGGGGTCGATCTCGACGAGGCGCGGCGCGGCGCTTCCGGAGCGGCTGGTGAAGATCCACACCGAGCTGCTCGCGGTCATCCAGCGCACGGCGCCTCTGGCGATCGCGGTGGAGACGGTGTTCGCGGGGCAGAACGTGAAGAGCCTGATCCAGCTGGCGCACGCGCGCGGTGTGATCCTCCTCGCGGCGCGCACGAGCGGCCTGGATCTGTTCGAATATTCGCCGCGGTCGGTCAAGAGCGCCGTGGTCGGCTTCGGAGGCGCGGAGAAGGAGCAGGTTGCGACGATGGTGCGGCGCCTCGTTCCGCAGTGTGCCACGGTTAAAATGTCGGCTGATGCCGCCGACGCTCTGGCGATCGCCATCTGTCACGCGCACACCTCCGGCATCAACGCTCGCCTGAAAATTCGCGGTTAACACGTCACCCTCCGGTCCGTTCGCCAGAAGAACAGCCGGATAATGAGCGGCCCGATGAGTTCATCGCTGCCCGACGAACAGACGCTCGAGTCAGAGGCGCAAGCGCAGCCGCAGAGTGCGCTCCGCCGCACGTTCAGCGCGCTGCACTACCGTGATTTCCGGCTGCTGTGGATCGGCGCGTTCATGTCGACATGCGGCACGTTCATGCAGGCGCTGGCGCAGGGGTGGCTCGTCTACACGATGACCGGCTCGGCGCTTCTGCTCGGTCTGGACGGGTTTCTGTCGACCGGACCGATGCTGCTGTTCTCGCTCTTCGGCGGAGTGATCGCCGATCGCGTGGAGCGGCGGAAGATCATGCTGGCCTCGCAGTGGATGCAGATGTCGTTCGCGCTCGTTCTGGCGGTCCTGATCTGGACGAAGTCGATCAGGATCTGGCACATCCTTGTGTTGTCGTTCCTCACCGGCAGCGCCCAGTCGCTGAGCGGTCCCGCCTACATCTCGCTGCTGCCGCTGCTCGTCAAGCGCGAAGACGTTCCCAACGCGGTGGCCATGAACTCGATGCAGTTCAATCTGGCGCGGGTGATCGGTCCGGCCCTCGGCGGAGTGGTGTTCGCCGTCTGGGGGGCGGCGGCCTGTTTCGGGTTCAACGCCCTTTCGTTCGTGGCCGTGATCATCGCCATGCTGATGATTCGCATGCCGCCGGTACGGCCGGCAGCGGACAACCGCGGCATCCTGGACGAGATGCGAGAAGGATTCTCCTTCGTCCGCCGCCGCCCGAAGCTCCAGTTGCTGACGTTCCTGGCCTTCGCGGGGACGTTCTTCGGAATGCCGCTCTTCACGATGCTGCCGGTGGTGGCGAAGAGCTTCCACATGGGAGCCAGGGGGCTCTCGTACCTGCAGGCCGATTACGGGGTCGGCTCGGTGATCGGCGCTCTATTCGTCGCCGCGACCGGGTATGCGAAGCAGAAGGGAAGGCTGGCGCTGCTGCTGCAGCTGGCCTTCGCGCTGCTGGTGGTGGCGTTCGGCCTTTCCACGAGCGTGTTCTTCACGCTGCTGACGGGATTCTTCGCCGGTGCGTGCGTGGTGGGAGTGGTCTCGCTCTACAGCTCGCTCGTGCAGCTGGCCACGAGCGATGCCATGCGCGGACGGGTGATGTCGATCTTCATGCTGGCTTTCCGCGGCGGGATGCCGCTGGGCAGCCTTCTGGCCGGTTCCGTGACCGAGCGCTGGTCGCTGAAGGTCGCGCTGGTGGCGAATGGCACGATGCTCGCGCTGATTGCGGCCGTGTTCGTGTGGCGCGGCACGGAGCTGGACGAGCCGTAACGTTCCGTCATGGAGCCTGCCGTGTCACGTCCGCGTGTGATGCCGCTCCGAAAACCGCTACAATCCCGGCCCGCGGTATGCACCCATACCGCGCATTGAAGAATGGCTGAGACGACACGCACCTCCGCAACCACCATCGATTCCGCCGCCTGCGCCCCCGAATGGACCGAGATCCTGCGGCAGATGATCTTCATCCGCCGCTTCGAAGAGGCGACTGAGCGCGAGTTCCGCCGCGGCAAGATCGGCGGGTACCTCCACGTCTACAGCGGCCAGGAAGCGGTCGCCACCGGCATTTTGTCCGCCATCCAGAAGGGCGACATCGTCTTCTCCGGATATCGCGATCACGCCCACGCCCTCACCCTCGGGGCCGATCCCTGCCGCGTCATGGCCGAGCTCTTCGGCAAAGCGACCGGCGTCTCGAAGGGAAAGGGCGGCTCGATGCACCTCTTCGATGCCGAGCACGGCTTCTACGGCGGCTATGGCATCGTCGGAGGACACCTGACCCTGGCCACCGGCGCCGCGTACGCGCTTCGCTACCAGCAGACCGAGCGGATCGTGGTCTGCTACTTCGGCGATGGCGCGATGAACATCGGCTCGTTCCACGAAGCGATGAACATCGCCGGGCTGTGGGGCAAGCAGGGGATGTGTCCCGTTCTGTTCGTGATCGAGAACAACGGATACGCGATGGGCACTTCGATCGAACGGCACTCCGCCCTGACCGATCTGTCGGCTCGAGTTCGCGCGTACAGCATCCAGGCCGAGAAGGTCGACGCTCAGGACGTCTTCGCCGTGCGCGGCGTGGCCGATCGCGTCATCCGGCAGATCCGCGAGACCGGCAAGCCGTACTGTATCGAGGCTGTGACGTACCGCTTCTCAGGACACGGCGCGGCCGACATCCTGCAGCCGTATCGAACCAAGGATGAAGTCGAGGAGCATCGCCATCGCGACCCGATCATGATTCTGCGCAACCGCCTGCGTGAAATCTGCGGGCTCTCCGACGATGACGTGAAGAAGATGGAAGACGACGCCGGCGAGCGCGCGGCGCAGGCGGTGAAATTCGCCGAAGAGAGCCCGGTCCCAGACCCTCGGGAGCTCTTCACCGATGTCGTCGCGGAGCACGGACCGCAGCCGGAAACCGAGTCCTGAGTGCTGAGTCCTGAGTCCTGAGTGGGCTCAGCGCTCGGCAATCACGGCTCAGCACTCAGGACTCAGGACTGGTATCTATGGCAGAGAAGACGTACCGCGACGCCATCCGCGAAGCGATGATGGAGGAGATGGACCGCGACACGAACGTCCTCATCATGGGCGAGGACATCGGCGTGTACGAGGGCACTTTCCGCATCACCGCCGGGATGCTGAAGAAATACGGTCCCAGGCGCGTCATCGACACCCCGATTGCTGAAGCCGGCATGGCCGGAACGGCGGTCGGCATGGCCATGCTCGGGCTGCGGCCCATCGTGGAGATGATGACGATGAACTTCGCCATCGTCGCCGCCGACCAGATCCTCAACCATGCCGCAAAAGTGCGCTACTTTTCCGGTGGCCAGGTGGACGTGCCGATGGTGATCCGCGGTCCCCAGGGCGCCGGCGTGCAGCTCTCCGCCCAGCACTCGCAGACGTTCGAAACGTTCTATGGTCATTTCCCCGGCCTGGCAGTCGTCACGCCCGCCACGCCGGCCGACGCCAAGGGCATGCTCAAGACCGCCATCCGCGGGAAAGATCCGGTGATCTTTCTCGAGAGCGCGGCGCTCTACGGGATGAAAGGCGAGGTTCCGGACGACCTCGATTTCACCGTTCCATTCGGCCAGTCGCGCGTGGCGCGCGAAGGGTCCGACGTGACGATCGTTTCGTACGGACGGATGCTGCAGGTCTCCCTCATCGCCGCGGAGAAGCTTTCCAACGACGAGGGGATCGAAGCGGAAGTCATCGATCTCAGGTCGATCCGCCCGCTCGACCTCCAGCCGAGCTACGCATCGGTGGCGAAGACCCACCGCGCAGTGGTGGTGCAGGAGCAATGGAAGCCGTTCGGTGCGGCGGCCGAGATCGCGGCCAGCATCACCGAGGAGATGTTCGACGATCTCGACGCGCCGGTAGCCCGCGTGACCGGGGAGGATGTTCCGATGCCCTACGCGCGCAATCTCGAGTTGCTCGCCACGCCACACGAGCCGCAGATCATCGCGGCGGTGAAGAAGGTCATGTACCACGACTGAGGCGTGGCGCATGGGGATGAGGCATGAGCCTCGCGCGTGTCCGACCCATGCCTCATCCCTCATGCCTCATGCCGTTCCGGGAGTGAACTGATGGCCGAAATCATCATGCCCAAGATGGGCGACGCAATGACCGAGGGGAAGGTCGTCCGCTGGTACAAGAAGAGCGGTGACGGCGTGAAAAAAGGGGAGCCGGTGCTGGAGATCGAGACCGACAAGGTCAACCTCGATCTGGAAGCCGAACAGGACGGCACCCTCGGCGAGGTCAGCGCGGCAGAAGGGCAGATGGTCCCGGTTGGCGGCGTACTGGCGACGATTCTCGCGCCGGGAGAGAAGCCGAAGAGCGCCGCGAAGAATGCGGCAGCCGCGCCGCCGAGTGCGACGGCAGCTCCGAGCTCATCGCCTCAGAAATCCGAGGAGGAGGTTCAGCGCCGCAGGACGGACAAGAAGGACAGCTTCAAACATACGACCGGAGAGTACGCCGAGGCGATCGAGAGCAAGGGGCCGCGCATCGACCGAACCGCTCCGGCGCAGCAGGATACGAACGTCGCCTCGATGCCTGAGGGCAGCCGCCGCCGCTCTTCTCCTCTGGCTCGGCGCATGGCGCGCGACCTCGGCGTTCCGCTGGAGTCGCTCCAGGGAAGCGGCCCGCAGGGGCGCATCATCGCCAAGGACGTGCAGGGCTTCCGCGGAGCGCCTGCCGCGGCGCAAACGTCGCGCGTTGCTCCTCCTCCACTGATGGCCGCCGCGCCGGCCCTCGAGGCAAAGTCGATTCCCCTCACCGCCATGCGCCGCACCATCGCCAAGCGGCTGGCCGAGTCGACCGGACCAATTCCGCACTTCTACCTGACTGCCGATTACGACGTGACGAACCTCCTCGGCATTCGCGAGCAGGTCAACGCCATCGAAGGCATCAAGACCAGCGTCAACGACTACATCGTCCGCGCCGTCGCTCTGGCGCTGCGGCATCATCCGAACGTCAACGCCTCATGGGGCGACGACGCGATTTCGCAACACGGGGAAGTGCACATCGGGATTGCAGTCTCGACCCCCGAGGGTCTCATCACGCCGGTGGTGCGCAACGCCGATCAGAAATCGGTCCGGGAGATCGGCGAGGAAGTGCACGCGCTGGCCGGGAAGGCGCGCAGTCGCAAACTCCTCCCCAACGAGTACCAGGGGAGCACGTTCACGATCTCGAACCTCGGCGCCTGGGACATCGAGGCATTCACGGCCATCATCAATCCGCCGAACGCGGCCATCCTGGCGATCGGATCCGCGGAGGCGAGGCCCGTCGTCGTGGAGCGCCAGATCGTCGTGCGCGACCGGATGAAGGTGACGATGTCGTGTGATCACCGCGTGGTCGACGGCGCCGCCGGGGCCGAGTTCCTGAAGACGCTGCGCCAGTTCATCGAGCAGCCGCTGCGACTGATTGTCTGAACCGATTCCTCCGGAGCGCCGCCAGCCTGGCGGCCGGCGCCGCGGAAACGCTGCCTCGAATAATCCACGCTTGAACCTGTTACACTAGCCGCACCGCCCCGCCATGCCGAGTGCTCACGAGCTGATTGGCTTCCTCATTGTCATTCTCGCCATCTGGTTCGTGCTGAAACTCGCGAAGGCGGCGATCAAGCTGACCCTTTTCATCATTGTGGTCGCGCTCGTGGCGGGGGCAGTTTATTTCCTCTTCCTGAGGTGAAGTTTTGAGCGATCGAAAGTACAAACATCGTGGGTACCAGGACGGCGGCGGCTATGGCTCGAATCAGTCGAGCGGAAGCGGCCCGCGTCCCCCGAGCACTCCTTACGAGCCGCAGCATCAGCGTCTCGAAGGCGCGCCGCGCGGCCGCACTGCCGGCGGCTTCGGCCCGGAAGCATTCAAGTGCAACCAGTGCGGGCAGCTCCGCCACGGTTTCAGCGTCGATGACGTGGCTACCGACGAGCTGTGCATCAAATGCGGCGCCGACATCCACACCTGCGGCAATTGCCGCTTCTTCGACCCCACCACCCATTGGGAGTGCCGTGCAGACATCCCGGCCCGTGTGGTCAACAAGCACCGCGCCAACGAGTGCACGTTCTTTTCACCGAAGATCGTGAAGGATCTCGCCGCCGACAAGGCCGGGAAGCTGCAGACGCCGGACGACGCGCGCAAGGCTTTCGACGCGCTGTTCAATAAGAAGTAGTCGCTGCAGCACGATCGGTCACTTGACCATCAGGTCACCTGGTCGCCAGGTCACCGGGTGGCTTCTCGTCGCATGCGCCTCACTCGGAAACCCAGTGACCTGGCAACCCGTTTTGAGCGTCAGGTGAACCGCGCGCCAGTTGTGACCTTCCCTCGTTCGCAATATTCTTCGCGCGCTTTGCCGCTCTCCCCATCCGAACCGCTGCCGCTGGCGCGATTCCTCGACATCCTTCCGGTGCGCGTCGTTCTCGCCGTCGCCTCGGGCGTTCTGTTCGCGCTGGCGTTTCCCGACTACTCGATCGCCTGGCTGGCGTTCTTCGCGCTGATCCCGCTGCTCGTCGCGCTGCAACGCGTCCGTGGAGTGGGGGAGGCCTTCCTGCTCGGCTGGCTCTCCCAGACCGTCGCCTGGCTGATCATGGTGCCGTGGGTGGTCCGGGTGATGTCGCACTACGGCGGATTGCCGTACCTCACAGGCGTCCTGATCTTCGTCGCCATGGCGGCGTTCCTCGGTCTCTACGGCGGCGTCTTTGCCGCCGTGGTGCGCCTCATCGGACCGGGGGGGCGATTCGGAACGTGGCTGCTGGTGCCTCTGGTATGGGCGGCAGTCGAATTCGCGCGCACTTACGTGTTGACGGGCTTCCCGTGGAATCTGATCGCCGCGGCGATCGTCGATTACGCCCCGCTGATCCAGATCTCGCGAGCCGCCGGCCCGTACTTCCTCGGCTGCCTGATCCTGCTGCCCGCAGTTCTCATCAGCTGGCTCCTGACAAATCGCGCGCAGCCGATCGTGCAGGTCATGGCCACGGCCGCCGTGTTGACCGTCGTGTTCGTCTGGTGGGCGACCGGATACGTGGCGGAACGCTGGCGCACGACGCTCGATGCCGGCGACGAGACCTACACCGCGGCGCTGCTGCAGCCGAACATTTCGCAGGAGATGCGCTGGAACGAGTCGAATGTGGTGACCATCTTCCAGCGGATGATGGAGATGACCAACGAGGCTGCGGATCGCGGCGCGGGCGTCGTGATCTGGCCGGAATCGACCGTCCCGCTGTCGTACGCGACGACGAACTTCTATCGGGATGCCATCGAATCGTTCTCGCGTGCGCGCAATGTCGACGTCATTCTCGGCTCGGTAGCCGAGGATCCGGCGCAGCCGGACAGGATGTGGAATTCAGCTTTCCTGGTCAGCGGCGGGCGCACCATCGGACACTACGACAAGATCCGGCTCGTCCCGTTCGGAGAGTACGTGCCGCTGCGCAAGATGCTCTTCTTCGCGCGAAAGCTCGTGCACGCCGTGGGCGAATTCGAGTTCGGTGTCAATGACTTTCCGCTGCGCGGCAAGACTTCGTACGGTGCGGCCATCTGCTACGAGGTGGTCTTCCCACAGATCACGCGCAGCCAGGTTCGCCACGGTGCGGCAGTGCTCGTGACCATCACGAACGACGCCTGGTACGACGGCACGTCGGCGCCGCGTCAGCACCTCAATCAGGCCCGCCTGCGCGCGGTGGAAGACGACCGCGACCTGCTCCGCGCCGCTACCACCGGCATCTCCGCATTCGTCGATCGCACCGGACGCGTGGTGCAGGAGCTGCCGATGGGGAGAGAAGGGACGATCTACGCCAGGTTCTCAACGCGGCACATCGTCACGCCCTACGTGCGCTTCGGCGACTGGTTCGCATGGCTGGCGGCGGCGGTGGCCGTGGCGGCGGCGGTGGTGCGGCGGCGGCACGAGCTGAGTGATCAGTGATTAGTGATCGGTGATCAGTTGTGGACAGGGAGCTGTCAGCTCACGGCGGTCAGCAGCCGTGTCATCCCTCACTCACGCTTCCTAATGACACGAGCCAAGCCTGCCATCCTGTAGGGGCGCGCAGCAGCGCGCCCGCAACTCTCAACGGGA
>JADGOA010000163.1 GCA_017883215.1 Thermoanaerobaculia bacterium
TTCTACCACTTCGGCGCGTACGAGATCTGGGGCCTGACCGGACGGATGGTCAAGTCGTTCATGGACCTGGTGTGGCAGGCGGTGTGATTCAGATCGCAGTCCGCAGACCGCAGTCCGCGGTTTCCCCAAACCTCGGCTGAACTTGCCTAGGGGCCGTCCTTGAACTGCGGTCTGCGGTCTGTGCTTATAATCCGCGCACTTTTTTGCGAGAGAGCCCTCGGAGGAGTGGATGACGAAACGAATTGCGGTGATTCCGGGCGACGGAATCGGTCCGGAAGTGATCGCTGCCGGGATGCGTGTGCTGGAACGGGTCAACAGCCAGCGGAAGCTCGGACTCGAGTTCACACACTTCGGCTGGAATGCCGACGAGTACCTCCGCACCGGCATCTCCATGCCGCCGGGCGCCATGGACGACATTCGCAACAATTACGACGCCGTCTACCTAGGCGCGTTCGGCGACCCCCGCGTCCCCGACATGAAGCACGCTTCCGACATCCTCCTCGGGATGCGCTTTCAGCTCGATCTCTACGTCAACTACCGTCCCGTGAAGTTGCTCAACAAAGCGCTCTGTCCACTGAAGGACAAGGGCGTCAAAGACATCGACATGGTGATCTTCCGCGAGAATACCGAGGGTGCCTACGTCGGCATGGGGGGATTCTTCAAGAAGGGGACCCCTGAAGAGATCGCCATCCAGGAAGACGTTTCGACGAGGAGGGGAGTGGAGCGGATCATCCGCTACGCCTTCGATTTCGCGAAGACAACGGGGCGCAAGTCGGTGTGCATGGCCGACAAGAACAACGTCATGCGCTACGGCGGCGACCTCTGGCTGCGTACGTTCGAGGAGATCGCCAGGGAGTACCCGGAGATCGAGCACTTTCACCTGTTCGTGGACGCGCTGACGATGCAGATGGTCCGCGCCCCGGAGATGTTCAGCGTCGTCGTCACCAACAACATGTTCGGTGACATCGTGACCGACCTCGGCGCTGCGCTGCAGGGCGGCCTGGGAATGGCGGCGTCCGGGAACATCAATCCCGGGAAGGTGTCGCTTTTCGAGCCGATCCATGGCAGCGCACCGAAGTACACCGGAAAGGATGTGTCGAACCCCGTCGGCGCGATCCTGACGGCAGCGATGATGCTCGACTACCTCGGCTTTGCCGCGGAAGGCGAGGCCATCGAGCACGCCGTCGTTGCGGCGATCGATGCGCGGGAGGCGACCAGAGACATCGGCGGCTCGCTCGGAACGAAGGCGACAGGCGAGGCGATCCTGAGACGCCTGGAAATGTGACCGCCCCGAGTACGGCGTTCAGCTGAGTCAGCTTCACTGTAGGGACGCTCAGCAGCGCGTCCGCAACTCTGCTGCGCGGAACGTATCCGCATGAGGGGCCGTCCGCGAAAGGACCGCACTGTCTGCTGACGTCTCACTTCGTTCACCGGGGCTGCGGACGCGCTGCTGCGCGTCCCTGCGCGTCGACCGCGTGACGCCGCGCCTTCTTGCCGCGCTCGCCAGCGCATACAATTCCTCGCGCTACGAGCCCGCTCTCCGTTGCTGTCCAACTTGGCGGAGCGCGCACCCATCAAAAAGGAGACTGCGTGAAGAAAGCACTATTCGTGTTCATGGCGATTTTCGCGATCGCCGCGTATGCCGACGAAGGCATGTGGATGCCGCAGCAGATGCCGCAGATCGCGGCTGAGCTGCAAAAGGCAGGCATCAAGATCGATCCGAGCCGGCTCACCGACCTGACCGGCGATCCGATGGGAGCCGTGATCTCGTTGGGCGGCTGCACCGCTTCGTTCGTTTCGCCCGATGGTCTGGTCGTGACCAACCACCACTGCGCGTTCGGCTCGATTCAGTTCAATTCGACGCCGCAGCGGGATCTGCTGAAGAACGGTTTCCTGGCCAGGACGCGCGAAGAAGAACTGCCGGCCGGGCCCGGATCGCGCGTGTTCGTCACCACGAAGATCGAGGACGTGACGCCGCTGGTCACCGGAAAGCTGTCGCCGAAGCTGGGCGACGTGGAGCGCGCCAAGGCCATCGAGACGAACACCAAGACGCTGGTCAGCGAGTGCGAAAAGCCGGGCGGTGTTCGCTGTCGGGTGGCCTCGTTTTTCGAGGGCTCGCAGTATCTGCAGATGACGCAGATGGAAATCCGCGACGTGCGCCTCGTCTACGCGCCGGCCGAGGGGATCGGCAATTTCGGAGGTGAGACCGACAACTGGATGTGGCCGCGCCACACCGGAGACTGGTCGTTCTACCGCGCCTACGTCGGCAAGGACGGCAAACCGGCCGATCCTTCCAAGGACAATGTGGCATTCCACCCGGCTCATTACCTGAAAGTCGCCCAGACCGGCATCAAACCCGGTGACTTCGTCATGGTGGCCGGCTATCCGGGCCGCACGTCCCGTTATCGCACCGAGTTCGAAGTGCAGCAGGCGAAGGATTTCAGCCTTCCGACGACGATCCGGTACTACACCGACTTGAGCAAGATCCTTTCGGACCTCGGCGCGAACAACCGCCAGACGCAGATCCGGAACGCGCCGCGCATCAGGGGCTTCGACAACACCCTGAAGAACTACACCGGAACGCTTTCCACTCTGAACAAGGGAACGATCCTGCAGCAGCGCCACCAGCGCGAAGCCGACCTGGCCGCGTTCCTGGCCTCGCATCCCGACGCCGCGAAGAAGTACGCGGGCGTCCTGGACAAGATCAACAAGCTCGACAAGGAATCGGCGGCGACCCGCGAGCGCGACGCGGTCCTGGGCATGACCGTTCGTTCCTCGCCGCTGCTGTCCCAGGCCAGCAGGCTCTATCGCTACTCCGTCGAGAAGGCGAAGAAAGATCTCGACCGCGCTCCCGGCTTCCAGGAGCGTGATGTCCCGATGCTGCAGCAGTCGTCGGCCCGCGCGCAGAGCTCGATCGACCTGCCGAGCGACCGCGCAGGACTGCGGTACATGCTCATCGAGACCACGAAACTCCCGGCTGGGCAGCGCATCGCCCCGATCGACGCGGCGCTGGCAAAGACCGGCAAGAGTGGAACCGAAGCGGTCGACGCTCTTCTCGATCAGCTCTACGCCAACACGAAGCTGGCGGACCTCGAGGCGCGGAAGGCCATGCTCGGCGAGACGAAGGCTCAGCTCGAGGCGCGCAACGACGCCATGATCAACCTTGCGGCGGCGCTCTATCCGCTCGACAAGGCGATCGAGGACCAGGAGCGCCAGGTCACCGGTGCCATGTCGCGCGTGCGGCCCCTCTACATGGAAGCGCTGCGCGAGATGACCGGTGGCAAGCTCTATCCGGATGCGAACTCGACGCTGCGCATCACGTTCGGGAACGTGAAGGGCTACTCGCCGAAGGATGGGGTGTGGTACGAGCCGCAGACGACGGTTTTCGGCGTGCTGCAGAAGGACACCGGCAGCGGTGAATTCGACAGCCCGAAGAACCTGCTCGCGGCGATCAGCGGCAAGAAGTTCGCCCCGTACGGCGAGCCGCAGATCGGTGGCGCAGTGCCGATCGACTTTCTCTCCAACGTCGACACGACCGGCGGCAACTCCGGTTCGCCAACGCTCAACGCCAACGGCGAGCTGTGCGGTTTGCTGTTCGACGGCACCTGGGAATCGCGCGGGTCGGATTTCCTGACCGACGAGAACACGCGCTCGATTCACGTCGACGCGCAGTACATGCTGTGGGTCATGGACGCTGTGGACGGCGCTCACAACCTGCTGCAGGAGATGGGCATCACGCCGAAGTTCTGATCGCTGGTGGATCCTGAGGCGCGATGCGCTGAAGGATGTTTCGGGGCGCCGCGACGAGCAATCGTCGCGGCGCTGTTTTGCGCCTCTTTGCACTGAAAATGAGGATCCGCCGGACGAGGACGTCCGGCGAATGCGGACGAGGACGTCCGCACTCCTAGACTTCGATTTCTTCCACGAAGCCGCCACGCATGCGGAGGCGCACCGTGCGGTCGAACACGTCACGAACCCAGACGCGATTTCCCGGGCTCGTGGTGTCGATCGTGTCGATGAGCTCGATCAGCTCCTCGGGAGTGTTCGCGACGACGCACTCACCGTCGTCGAAAATGAGGCGGAGGGGAAATTCGGGTTTCATGTCGTGTACCGGGTCACGGGGTCACGAGGTTGCGAGGTCGCGCCCCGTAGGGTCGAAACCTCGTGACCTCGTAACCGGCCGGCGGGCAGGGCCCATTTCGCCGGTTTCCGCAGCGCTCGACCGACTGCGTCGTTCCGCATATAATCGCGCACTCGATTTCTCTGGAGACGTGTGGCGTCAGCCCGTTTCCCTTCCTGAAAGAGGACCATCCATGTCTGGCCATAATAAGTGGAGCAGCATCAAGCACAAGAAAGGTGCTACCGATGCCAAGCGCGGAAAAGTATTCACGCGCATCATCAAGGAAATGGCTGTCGCCGCCCGACTCGGCGGTGGTGACATCGAGGCCAACCCGCGCCTCCGTGCGGCAGTCGTCGAAGCGAAGGCGAACAACATGCCGAAGGACAACATCGAGCGCGCCATCAAACGGGGCACTGGCGAGATCGAGGGCGCAGCCTACGAAGAAGTGACTTACGAGGGCTACGGGGCCGGCGGTGTCGCCGTCATGGTTGAAGCGCTGACCGACAACACCAACCGCACCACTCCCGAGATCCGCCGCATCTTCGAAAAGGCCGGCGGCAATTTCGGTACCCCCGGGTCGGTCCGTTTTCAGTTTGAGAAAAAGGGCTACTTCAGCGTCGAAAAGAGCGCCGTCGGTGAAGACAAGCTGATGGAAATCGTCCTCGAGGCCGGCGCCGACGACCTGCAGTCCGACGATCCCGACACCTTTGAGATCTACGCCGCCCCGGAGAATTTCGAAGCGGTGCGGCAGGCCCTCGAGAAGAACAAGATCCCCACCGCGGTAGCGAAGCTCGACATGATCCCGTCGAACTACGTCTCCCTGGACGAGGCGAAGGCCAGGCAGGTCCTCAAGCTCCTCGACCTCCTCGACGATCACGAAGACGTCCAGAACGTCTGGACGAACTTCGACATCCCCGCGGAGATGATGGAATCAGCGTAGAAATCCCGAACGACCGGCGGCCTCCGAGCCGCCGGTTCTGTTTTTGAATGGTATCGCTCGCACCTGACGTTATGAGGCAGTGATTGGTGATCAGTGATTAGGGGCCCGGACTCTGAACTGATCACTAATAAATCACTAATCACTGATCACTCAGACCATGGCCGCGTGGCACCGTCATTGAATGGACTGAAGGAATTATGAGCCGTGCGAAGTGGATCCTTCTGATCATCCTCATCGTCATCGTGGCAATTCAGCTCTACCGGCCGGCGATGACGAACCCGCCCATCGATGCTTCCCGCACGGTTCAGGCAACCGCGCAGGTTCCGCCGCAGGTCGACGCGATCCTCCGGCGGTCGTGTTACGACTGCCATTCGCACGAGACGCGCTGGCCGTGGTACACGAAGATCGCGCCGGCATCGTGGTTGCTCGCGAGCGACGTCAACGAGGGGCGGCAGGAGGCCAACTTCTCGAACTGGGCCGCGTTCGACAAACCGCACGCGGCGAAGAAGCTCGATCGCATCTGTAAAGAGGTTCAGGGTGGCGACATGCCCCCCTGGTACTACCTTCCGATGCATCAAACCGCGAAGCTCTCGGATGCGGACCGCCAGACCCTCTGCAACTGGGCTCACGGTGAAGAGGCCCGCATCTCGGCCGGCCTGACCCCCGCGGAACGCGCCGCTTCCGCGAAAGCGGACTGAGCAACTCTCCATCCTGCCCCCCATGTACACGCGATCTCTTCTGACCGATCTGTACGAGCTCACCATGGCCTATGGCTATTGGCGGAGCGGGAAGGTGCACGATGAAGCGATCTTTCATCTGTTCTTCCGTGAGGAGCCGTTCGAAGGCGGCTACGCAATTGCGGCGGGGCTCGAAGAGGTCGTGCAGTTCGTCAGGGACTTCGCTTTCAGCGGCGACGACCTCGAATATCTCGGCACGGTGACGGGCAACGACGGTCGGCGGCTGTTCCCCGAAGAGTTCCTCCACCACCTCCGCGACCTGCGCCTGGAATGTGACATCGACGCCATCCCGGAAGGAACCGTCGTCTTCGCGCACGAACCGCTCGTGCGCGTTCGAGGGCCCATCGCGCAGGCGCAGATCATGGAGACCGCGCTGCTGAACATGATCAATTTTCAGACTTTGATCGCCACGAAGGCGGCCCGCATCGTCTTTGCGGCAGGAGGCGATCCGGTCGTGGACTTCGGCCTTCGCCGCGCGCAGGGGAACGACGGCGCGCTCTCGGCCGCGCGCGCTGCCTACATCGGCGGGTGCGCCGGCACTTCGAATGTCCTTGCCGGCGCGACCTACGGGATTCCGGTGAAAGGAACGCATGCGCACAGCTGGGTGATGTCGTTTGATCACGAGCTGGAAGCGTTCGAAAAGTACGCCGAGGTGATGCCCAACAACGTTCTGCTGCTGGTCGACACGTACAACACCCTCGAAGGGGTCGACCACGCCATCGAGATCGGCCGCAGCCTGCGCAAACGCGGGTACGAGTTGATGGGCATCCGGCTCGATTCCGGCGATCTCGCCTACCTCTCCATCGAAGCGCGCAAACGGCTCGACGCCGCCGGCTTCGAGAAGGCGGTCATCGCCGCCAGCAACGATCTCGACGAATACCTGATCCAGAGCCTGAAAGATCAGGGCGCAGCCATCACCTTCTGGGGGGTCGGCACGCGTCTGATCACCGCCTTCGATCAGCCGGCCCTCGGCGGCGTCTATAAGCTCGCCGCGCTCCGTTCCCAAGGCGGCCAGTGGGAGCACCGCCTCAAAGTCTCGGAACAGACGGCCAAGATCTCCACGCCCGGTATGCTGCAGGTGCGGCGTTTCGCCCGGGATGGGGAGGCTGCCGGCGACATGATCTACGACGAGCTGATCGCCGAGAGATCGCGGACGATCGTCGACCCGCTCGACCTGACCCACCGGAAGACCTTCGAGGCCGAGGCCAGGTCGGAGGATCTGCTCGTCCCCGTCTTCCGCCGCGGGCAGTGCGTTTACGAGCTGCCGTCGCTCGATGCGATCCGGGCACGGCGCGAGCGTGATTTCGCCCACTTCCACGCCGGCATCAAGCGTTTCGTGAATCCGCACCGCTACCCGGTCGGACTCGAACAGCACCTCTTCGACCTGAAAACCAGCCTGATTCTCGGTTCCCGCGGAGCGCAGGTATGACGGCACTCGTCCTTTCGACGTCGGACTACGGATATCTGGCCGCCGCCATCGCAGCGGAGGCGGCACTGGAAACGGGTGACGTGGAGCGGGATCGCTTTCCGGATGGCGAGCGCTACCTGCGCCTCGTTACCGACGTGACCGACAGGGAAGTGGTCCTCGTCGGCGGAACCATCTCGGACGAAGCGACTCTCGAGCTCTACGACCTGGCGTGTGCGGTCG
The DNA here is from genome assembly GCA_017883215.1 of Thermoanaerobaculia bacterium. Taxonomy (GTDB): domain Bacteria; phylum Acidobacteriota; class Thermoanaerobaculia; order Gp7-AA8; family Gp7-AA8; genus JAJXWV01. The sequence continues at coordinate 7,446 of JADGOA010000163.1, forward strand.
TCGAAAACGGAGCGACGACGCTGTCGCTGGTCGTGCCGTGGTTCGGTTACGCCACTCAGGACCGCGCCGTCAGGGAAGGGGAGGCGGTCACCGCGAAAACGCGGGCGCGGCTGCTCTCGTCGATTCCAAACGCGAAGCTCGGGAATGCCATCCTCCTCCTCGACATCCACAGCGAGGGCATTCCGCACTACTTCGAAGGAACCATTCATCCGCGGCACATTTCGGGAAAGCCGGTGATCGAGTCGCTGGTGCGCGAACTTGTGAGCGAGGATTTCATCATCGGCTCAACGGATGCCGGTCGTGCGAAGTGGGTGGCGGCCCTGGCGCGCGATCTGTTCGTTCCCGCGGCCTTCGTCTACAAACGCCGGCACAGCCCCTCGGAAACCGAAGTCACAGCCGTCAGCACGAGATTCAATGGCGAGACCGTGGTGATCTACGACGACATGATCCGCACCGGCACCTCGCTTCTGAACGCGGCACGCGCCTATCGCGAAAGCGGTGGCGGACGCATTTTCGCTGTCGCCACGCATGGCGTGTTCCCCGGTGACGCCTTCGCTCGCCTGCGGGACAGCGGCCTGTTCGTGGCGATTGCGTCGACGGACAGCCATCCGCGGGCGCTCGCTCTGCGCGAAGAAGGCCTCGTGGTCCGCTCTTGCGCGCCGTTGTTCGCCGCGGCGCTCCGGTAGTGCTGAACTTCTAATGACACGCGCCAAGCCTGTCATCCCGAGCTGCCGAAGCCGCGGAGCGGCGGAGGACAGCGAGGGATCCCCCGCACTCCCGGGGTGGCGGGG
>JADGOA010000164.1 GCA_017883215.1 Thermoanaerobaculia bacterium
TGCTGTGCGCCCCTACCGCAAGACGGGCCCTCAGCCAGCACGTATACCCCCTACCCGCTATCCGCTACCCGGAATACCCCTCCACCAAAGCTGTTGACATCCGCAACGACTTGCATAAAAATTCACGTCGATGAATATTCATGCACAAAGTGACGCGCTGCGGCGGCGGAACGAGATCCTCCGGGTCGTCCAGGCCGAGCCCGTCCATTCGCAGGACGAGCTCATGGCTGTGCTCCACACGCATGGCTTCAAAGTGACTCAGCCCACCCTCTCACGCGACCTGCGCGAGCTCGGCCTCCTCAAGACGCCCAACGGCTACGTCGCGCCCGGTGCCATGGCCCAGGTCGCCGACTTCATCCCGCGCGATTCGCGCCTCGAGCGGGTCAATCGGCTCTTCCGTGAGTCCGTCCTAGCCGCCGACGCTGCCGGCAACCTCGTCGTGATCAAGACGCCCGTCGCCGCTGCGCAGCCTCTCGCCAGCGCCATCGACGCAGCCGACCTCGACGATGTCCGCGGCACCATTGGCGGCGACGACACGATCTTCGTCGCCCTCTCCACAGTCGCCGCCGCTGCGGACCTCGCGCGGCACATCCAGGAAACGGCCGGCATCTCGCCGGTCAGACGCCGTACCCGCGCCTAGCGTGGTGCGATTCTCTCTCGCCGTCCCCGCGCCCCAAGGAGATCCAGACATGGAAACGCTTTCACTTGCAGTCGTCATGAATCACGAGCTCGCAGACCGCGGACCACAGACCGCATTTCTCGCCGCCGGCGTCCGTCTGCGGTCTGTGGTCCGCGGTCTGCGGTCTCCGTTGTTCATCACCTACGCCATCGAGATCGAAGGCGAAGCACCGCTCTACTTCTGCACGGAGGCCGTCGATGACTAACGTTGCCGTCGTCGGCGCCACCGGCTACTCGGGCGCCGAGCTGACCGCCATTCTCGCGAAGCATCCCCACGTGACGATCACCGGTCTGTTCTCCTCGGCCAACGGATCGCGCGGCCCGGTGCTGGCCGCGCGCCCCGATCTCGTCGCCGAACCGTTCACGCTGGACGCTCTCGTCGCCGCTGCTCCCGAGGTGGCGTTTCTCGCCACTCCGAACGAAGTTTCGGCCGACCTCGTCCCGCAGATCCTCGACAAGGGCATCAAGGTCATCGACCTCTCCGGCGCGTTCCGGCTCACCCAGCCGGCGCTCTATCCATCGTGGTACGGCTTCAACCACGAGCACCCGGGACTCCTCAAGGAAGCGGTTTACGGCCTGACCGAGATGTGCAACGGCGAGCTCTCGAAAGCGCGCCTCGTCGCCAATCCCGGCTGCTACCCGACGTCGATCCTTCTCGCGCTCCGGCCGCTGACTTACATCCTCGATCGCGAGCAGCCGGTGATCTGCGACTCGAAGAGCGGCGTCTCAGGCGCGGGAAAGAAGTCCGACCTGGCCTGGTCGTTTGCCGAGGTATCCGGCAACTTCAAGGCGTACTCGGTCGGCACGCATCGGCACGAGCCGGAGATCCGGCAGGGCCTGCGCCTCGGCGACCGCGCCACACTCGTCTTCGTGCCGCACCTGCTGCCGACCGTGCGCGGAATCCTTTCGACGATGCACGTGGCCTTCACTCATGCGGTGACGAACGAAGAGGTCCAGCAGCTCTACGCGGACGCCTTTGCGAACGCGCCGTTCGTCCGCGTGTTGCCCGCCGGGAAGCTCCCGGAGCTCAAGAGCGTGGTCAACACCCCGAACGCCGAGATCGGCTTCCAGCTGCTGCAGTCCGGCAAGCGGGCCGTGATCGTGTCCGTCATCGACAACCTGCTCAAAGGCGCCGCCTCTCAGGCGGTTCAGAACTTCAACCGGATGTGCGGATTCAAGGAGACGGAAGCGCTGGCGTGAAAAAGTCCTGAGTCCTGAGTGCTGAGTCCTGAGTAAGGACGAGCACGAGCAACTCAGGACTCAGGACTCAGGACTTCGAAAGTGTGACTACGACGATGAAAGTGATCAAGCTGGGAGGCAGCCTTCTCGATGACGCGCAACGACGCGCGGCGGCGCTTGGGGAGATTGCCGCGGCGTGGAACGCGGGCGAGAAGCTCGTCCTCATTCACGGCGGTGGCAAGCACATCGACGCGATGATGGCACGCCTCGGTATCGCCAAGCGCACCTGCGCGGGACTGCGCATTACCGACGACGAGACGCTGCAGATCGTCGTGGCCGTCCTCGGCGGCATCGTCAACAAGATGCTCGTCGCCGAGCTGACGGCGCTGGGCATCACCGCCGCCGGAATCTCCGGCAGCGACGGCGGCACGCTCGTCGCCGAGCAGCACCCACCCATCGACGGAGTCGAGCTCGGCAACGTCGGCCGTGTCGTCCATTCGAACGCCACGGTCGTGAACGCGCTGCTCCGCAGCGGCGTGCTTCCGGTCGTCTCCTCGATCGCCCAGGGCCCGAACGGAACGCTGCTCAACGTCAATGCCGATTCGGCAGCCAGCGCTCTGGCAGTCGGCCTGAAGGCGCACACGCTTCACTTCATCACCGACGTCGCCGGCCTTCTGGACGCGAACGGTGAGGTCGTCCGCGTGCTTCACCCGCACCTGGCCGAACAGTTTCTCGCCAGCGAGATCGTGAGCGGTGGCATGCGCCCGAAGCTCGAAGCCGCGCTCGTGGCCCTTCGCCTGGGCGTGCAGTCGATCGCCATCGGCGAAAACGGAGGAACGAACCTTGTCGCGGCTTAATCCCGGTGTCATTCCGAGCCGGCGGAACCCCGGAGGGGTGAAGCACGGCGAGGAATCCCGTGCAGAAGCACGAGCAGCGTGCATCAGCGGGGGATCCTTCGCCGCGCTGCGCCGCTCCGCGGCTTCGCCGGCTCAGGATGACACGTCAATCTACTGCGGTCCGCGGTCTACCCGGAGGATTCAATGCTGCTCCATGACGAAACGCCATCAGCCGTCGAAACGCGCGAGCAATCGTTCGTGCTCGGCACCTACAACCGCACGCCGTTCCACCCGCGCAGCGGCAAGGGGGCGAAGCTCGTCGACGCCGCGGGGAAGGTGTACTGGGACCTGCTGGGCGGCATCGCCGTCAACGTCCTCGGCCACAAGCACCCGCGCCTCGTGAAGACGCTGAGGGCGGAAGCTGGTCAGCTGCTGCACGTCTCGAACCTCTACTACCACCCCGCCCAGGGAATGCTGGCGGAGGAGCTGGTGCGCGCGTCCGGTATGAGCCGGGCGTTCTTCTGCAACAGCGGCACCGAGGCAAATGAAGCGGCGCTGAAATTCGCGCGTCTGGCCAATCCGGGGCGCAGCGGGGTCGTCGCGCTCGAGGAGAGCTTCCACGGCCGGACGGCCGGGTCGTTGTCGATGACCGGCCATGAGGCCTACCGCACGCCGTTCCTGCCGCTCGTTCCGGACGTGACCTTCGTGGCGCCGAACGACGTCGCCGCGCTCGAAGCGGCGGTGAACGACAACACCTGCGCCATCTTCCTCGAACCGATCATGGGCGAAGGGGGCATCATTCCGCTGAGCGACGACTTTCTCGCCGCCGCACGGAAAGTCGCCGATCGCACCGGCGCCACGCTCGTATTCGACGAGATTCAGTGCGGACTGGGGCGCACCGGAACGCTCTTCGCCTTCCAGCAGAGCGGGATCATTCCGGACATCATCACGCTGGCGAAACCACTCGGCGGCGGACTGCCGCTCGGCGCGGTGCTCACGAACGCGCAGTTCGACGCTCTCGTCAAGCCCGGCCACCACGGCACCACCTTCGGCGGCAATCCGATCGCCTGCCGCCTCGGTCTGGCGGTTCTTCACGAGATCACCAAATCGAATCTGCTCGAGAAAGTGACGGCGACCGGCGCGTGGTTCGAGCGGCAGCTGAAGAAGCTGCAGTCGCAGAACCCGGCCATCGTCGATGTCCGCGGCAAAGGATTGATCTGGGGGATCGAGCTCGATCGCCCGGCGGGTCCCGTCGCCAAGGAACTGCTGGCGAAAGGATTCGTAGTCGGCACCGCGCGCGACCGCGTCCTGCGCCTTCTGCCGCCGTACATCACTCCGAAGAAAGCTTTCACAGAATTCATCACCGCGCTCGAGCAGGTGCTGGCGAGCGCAACGGAGACACAACCCGTGCAGTCAGAGACGCCGACAGTCGCGGCGCATCGCGCGGCCTGAGGGGTCGGGGGTCAGGGGTCGGGGGTCGGGCGCCGAACCGCTCGCTCTTGCCTCCGACCCCCGACCCCAGAGCCCCGACCCCAAGGAAAAGGAACGCACATGAACAAACAATTCAAGAAAGTCGCACTCGCATACTCCGGCGGTCTCGACACCTCCGTCATCATTCCGTGGCTCAAAGAGAACTACAGCTGCGAAGTCGTGGCCGTGGCCGTCGACGTCGGTCAGGCCGAAGAGACGGCCGGGCTTGCGGAGAAGGCATATCGCACCGGAGCGTGCGAGTTCTACCTGATCGACGCGAAGGAAGAGTTCGCGGCCGATTACCTCTTTCCGGTGCTGAAGGCGGGAGCGATTTACGAGCGCGACTATCTGCTCGGCACTTCGACCGCGCGACCGCTGATCGCGCGCAAGCAGGTCGAGATCGCCCTCGCCACCGGCTGTGACGCACTCGCGCACGGCTGCACGGGCAAAGGGAACGATCAGGTACGCTTCGAGCTCGCGTATCAGGCGCTCGCACCCGAGCTGGGCATCATCGCGCCGTGGCGCGAGTGGTCGATCGTCTCCCGTGAAGACGCCATCGACTACGCCGCGGCACGAAACATCCCCGTGCCGGTGACGAAGAAGGACCCGTACTCGCGCGATCGCAACCTCTGGCACATTTCCCACGAGGGCGGCCCGCTGGAAGATCCGACCTTCGAGCCGGAAGCGTCGATGTTCAAGTTGACGACCGATCCGCAGAACGCCCCCGACACGCCGGAAAAGGTGACGATCGACTTCGAGAGCGGTGTTCCGGTGGCGGTCAACGGCGAGAAGCTCTCGCCGGCGAAGCTGGTCGAGACGCTCAACGCCATCGGCGGAAAGCACGGCATCGGCCGGGTCGACATCGTCGAGAACCGGCTCGTGGGCATCAAGTCGCGCGGCGTGTACGAAACGCCGGGCGGAACGATCCTGGTCAACGCGCTGAAGGCCCTCGAGTCGATCACGCTCGACCGCGAGAGCGCACACGAGAAGGAGCGCATGGCCACGCGCTACGCGGAGCTCGTCTACTTCGGCCAGTGGTTCTCGCCGTTGAAGGAAGCGTACGACGCCTTCGTCGAGAAGATCACCGAAGACGTGACCGGCACGGTGGTGGTCAAGCTGTACAAGGGCAATGCCGTAGTGGTGTCGCGCCAGTCGGCGCACTCGCTCTACTCGCAGCACCTCGCTTCGTTCGACATGACCGGCTACGACGCCAAGGACTCCGCGGGCTTCATCCGCCTGTTTGGTCTGCAGCTGCGCGGCCGGAAGCGGCTGGCCCCGATGGACGTCGCCTCGGTGCAGCCTGCAGCCGGCGCGCGGAGCGCGAAGTGACCCATAAACTCTGGGGTGGACGTTTCGAGTCGGAACCGTCGCAGCTTCTGCGCCGGTTCAACGACTCGTTTGCGTTCGACCTCGAGTTGTTCGAGGAAGACGTCGAGGGCTCGATCGCCTGGGCGGAGGCATTGGCGCGCGCAGGCGTGCTGACGGATGGTGAAGCCTCGACGATCGTCGCGGGCTTGCGACGAATTCACGCCCCTCACCCGGCCTTCGGCCACCCTCTCCCGGCGGGAGAGGGCCAACAACCGCGCCATGTCATCCCTCTCCCCCCGGGAGAGGGTGGCCACGAACCGGAGCCGCAGGCGGAGGTTCGTGGCCGGGTGAGGGGCGTGCAGACAACGGAAAATTTCGAAGACATCCACTCCTACGTCGAGTCGAAGCTCTACGAAGAGGTCGGCGATCTCGCCGGCAAGCTCCACACCGGCCGTTCGCGAAACGACCAGGTCGCGACCGATCTCCGCCTGTGGCTCGGGAAAGCGGCGGCGGAGCTCGAGGAGATCGTGAGCGATCTCGCCGGGACGCTCGCGACGCGCGCCGGCGAAGAGGCGGCGGCGCCGATGCCCGGCTACACGCATCTCAAGCAGGCCGAGCCGGTCACATTCGGCCACTGGTGCCTCGCCTATTTCGAGATGCTGAAGCGCGACCGATCCCGCATCGCAGGCGCCATCGAGCGCGGCAACGAATGCCCCCTCGGAAGCGGCGCGCTCTCCGGCACACCTCTGGACATCGATCGCGACGCCCTGGCCCGCTCGCTCGGATTTGCGCGCCCCACGGCGAACTCGCTCGACTCGGTATCCGACCGCGATTTCGCCGCCGACTACCTCTACTGCGCGGCAATGCTGCTGTCGCACCTCTCGCGAATGGCCGAAGACCTGATCTTCTTCACCAGCGACGAGGTGGCGTTCGCAGAGCTTCCCGACGCACTGTCGACAGGGTCCTCGCGCATGCCGCAGAAGAAAAATCCGGATGTGCTCGAGCTCGTTCGCGGCCACGGCGGCCGCATCATCGGCGAGCTCACCGGCCTGCTGGCGCTCATGAAGGCGCTGCCGCTCGCCTACGACAAAGATCTGCAGCTCGACAAGGAGCCGCTGTTCCGGACCCGGGCCACGCTCGCCGCAGCCGTCCCCGCCCTGACGGCGCTCGTTGCCGGTCTGAAGCTCAATCGGGACCGGATGCGGGCCGCGGCCTCGAAGGACCTCCTGCTCGCCACCGAAGTCGCCGATTCGATCGCCAGGCGGGGTACGCCCTTCCGCGACGCGCACTCCATCGTCAGCGCTCGCATCGGTGAGGCCATCAAGGGGGGGAAGACCCTTCGCGAGCTCGGGCCGACCGCTACGATCACGCAAGAAGATCTCGACGCGCTCGATGTCGATCGCGCACTCTCGAAACGAATCGCCATCGGCGGCACTTCGCCGAAACGAGTAAAGGAAGCGGCGGCACGGGCTCTTTCCGCGCACCGAGCACCGATCACCGCGCACCGATCATGAGACTTCCAAAAGGCTTTCTCGCATCCGGAGTCCGCGCCGGCATCCGCAAGAAGCGGCCGGACCTCGGTCTGATCGTCGCTCCCGACGGCGCGAACGGCGCAGCCGTTTTCACCCGAAACCTGTTCCAGGCCGCTCCGGTGGTGCTCTCGAAAGCGGCAATCCGGAAGAGCGGCGGGCGCGTCAAAGCCGTAGTCGTCAATGCCGGCTGCGCGAACGCCGTGAGCGGCGCCGAAGGGACCGCGGCCGCGAAACGCACGCGGACGCACGCGGCGCAGCTGCTGCATTGCCCGGAAGAGGAAGTATTTCTGGCGTCCACCGGGGTCATCGGCGTGGTGCTTCCGGACAAGAAAATCCGCACGGCACTACCGGATGCAGTGGCGCGGCTGTCGACCGGCGGAGTGGATGCGCTATCGCACGCCATCCTCACCACGGACGTCGGTCCGAAGGTGGCCCAGGCGAGCTTCACACTCGGCGGCAAGCGCGGACGGATCGTCGGCGTCGCCAAAGGCGCCGGCATGATCCATCCGAACATGGCCACGATGCTCAGCTTCGTCATGACCGATGCGGCGCTCGATCCTGCGACGCTGCAGGCGTGCCTGAAGACGGCCGTCGATCAGAGCTTCAACGCCATCTCCGTCGATGGTGACACCTCGACCAACGACACCGTTCTTCTACTCGCCTCCGGAAAGCTCGCCAACCAGGCGCGCGCCGCTCGAAGCGACTTTCAGCGCGCGTTGAACGCCGTCTGCCGGCAGTTGGCGTGGCTGATCGTCCGCGACGGCGAAGGGGCGACGCGCGTGATGGAGCTCGAGGTCCGCGGCGCGCGCAGCGACCGCGACGCCCGGCTGGCAGCGCACGCTGTGGCGACCTCGCCGCTGGTGAAGACGGCGCTCCACGGCGGCGATCCGAACTGGGGCCGCATTCTCGCCGCTCTGGGCCGGAGCGGCGCACGCTTTTCAACCAAGCGCGTCTCGCTCGCCGCCGGCAACGTGACCCTCGTCTCGAACGGAGCGCCCGCGGTCTATCGCGAGAAAGATGCAGCCCGCGTCTTCGCCCGCGAGCGCGTCCCCCTCACGCTGGACCTCGGCGGCGGCAACGCCTCCACCGTCGTCCTGGCCAGCGACCTCGGCCACGACTACGTCTCCATCAACACCGACTACCGGTCGTAGGCCGAC
>JADGOA010000165.1 GCA_017883215.1 Thermoanaerobaculia bacterium
GGTTCTGCAGGTGCGAAGCGCGGGCCGTTCTTCGCTGCCATTTCATCCAGCCGCGCCACGACGTACGGCGCACCGATCGTGTCGGCGTAGCGGAGCAACCCTCCGCGGAACGGCGGAAATCCGGTCCCCATGATCATCGCCAGATCGAGCTCGCCCGCGGTAGCCACGATCTTCTCGTCGAGGATCCGCGAAGCTTCGTTGATCATCGACAGAATCATCCGCTCCACCACGACCTCCGGTGTCGCCGCATGGGTCTCGGCGATCCCGAGCAGCTTGTACACCGCCGGATCGGGGTCCTTCCTCTTCCCGTTCTCGTACAGGTACACGCCCCGGCCGTTTTTCTTTCCGTACCGGTGATCTTCGTACAGGACGTCGACGACTTTCGATTTCGTCATCCGTTCGCCGAACGCTCCGGACAGGATGCCGGATACTTTCGACGCCACATCGATGCCCACTTCGTCGAGGAGCGCCAGCGGTCCCATGGGCATTCCGAAGTCGACCATGGCGTGGTCGATCGACTCGATGGTATGCCCTTCCTCGAGGATGTAGCCGGCCTCGTTCACGTACGGCGCGAGGATGCGGTTCACTACGAATCCAGGGCCGTCGTTGCAGTAGACGACCGTCTTACCAAGCTTTCGCGCGAAGCTCGCCACCGTGACTGCCGCGGCATCGGATGTCTTCGTGCCGCGGATCACCTCGACCAGCGGCATGCGGTCGACGGGATTGAAGAAATGCATGCCCACCACGTTCTCCGGGCGTTTCGCCTTCGCGGCGATGTCGGTGATCGGAATGGTCGAGGTGTTCGTGGCGAAGATCGCGCTGTCACCGGCCAGCGACTCGTATTCGCCCAGCACAGCGCGCTTGATATCGAGGCTCTCGACGACGGCCTCGATGACCATGTCGGTCCGGCTGAAGCCGGTCCAGTCGGTGGTGCTGGTGATGCGGGACAGCTTGCGCTGCATCTCGCCGCGCGTCATGCGCTTCCGCTCGACCCTCTTCTTCCACACTTTCGCGGCGGCGCGCATGCCGCCGGCGACGGCGTTCCAGTTGATGTCCCGCATGCGGACCGCGACGTCGGTCTTGTCCGCGACAATCTGGGCGATGCCTCCGCCCATGACACCCGCCCCCAGAACGCCGACGTTCTGCAGCCGCACGGGCTTGGTGACGATTCGGTCCTTCTTCGATTCCTCCATCATGAAGAACAGGCGCACCAGATTCTGGGCCACGTCCCCCATGATGAGCGGAGCCATCTCGTTGGCCTCGCGTTCCAGGCCCCGATCCACACCGGCGGACATCCCGTACTCCATGACGTCGATGGCCTTCAGCGGAGCGGGGTAGTGGCCGTGCGTCTTTGACAGCACGCTCTTGCGCGCTTTGCTGAAGATGAATTTCCGCATCGCCGGGTTGCCGTCGATGTAGAACTTCGTCTTCGTGCCGCCGGACCGCTTGCCGCGCGTGGAGAACTTCTTCGCCACATCGAGGAGGATGCCGGGATCGACGACCTCGTCGACCAGGCCGAGGCGTTTGGCACGCTTACCTTCCAGCTGTTTGCCGTTGAGGATGATGTCGAGCGCGGAGGGAAGTCCGACCAGGCGAGGAAGCTTGGTCACGCCGCCCCAGGCCGGGAAGATGCCGAGGTTCACTTCGGGCAGGCCGATGCGAGCCTTCGGATCGCTCGACATCACGCGCCAGTCGCATGAGATGGAGATCTCGCATCCGCCGCCCAGGCATGCTCCGTTGATCGCGGCCACGGTCACCTGGGGCAGTTTCGAGAAGCGATGGAATGTCTGCTGCCCGAGGCGGATGTACTGCTTGGCCTCTTCCGGGGAAGTGGCCTTGGTGAATTCGGAGACGTCGGCGCCTGCGATGAAGATCCCCGGCTTGCCGGACGCCAGAATGATCCGCCCGATGTCTCTGGAGCGCTCCATCTCGCTGACGACGTCGGCGAACTCCATCATGACGATGGAGGAGAACTTGTTGACCTTCTCCCCCGGCAGGTCGAACCAGATGATGGCCAGATCACCGTCGCGCTCGATGCGGAATGCGCTTGCCGTGGTGGCGTCGACGGGTGGCCCAGCGACGGTGCTCATGTTCGTCCCTTTTGCTTCGGGTTACTCGAAGGACTCCTCATCGCTGTACATGGCGTCGATGAGGACCTTGTACTTCTTGTCAACATTCCGCCTTTTCACTTTCATCGTCGGTGTCATCTCGTCATCCTCGATTGTGAAGTCGCGCGGAAGGAGCGTGAAGCGGCGGATCTTCTCCTGCCGGTCGAGGTTGCGGTTGAAACGGTCGATCTCGTTCTGGAACAGCATCCTGACCCGCTCGTCCCGGACCAGCTCTTCGTGGGAGCTGGCGTTCACGCCGAGCTCTTTCGCCTCGTGCTCCAGCCGGTCGAAGTTCGGGACGATCAGCGCCGACAAATACTTGCGCCGGTCGCCTATCAGGAGGGGAGTAGCCACCAGCGGCGAGCTCTTGAGCAGCGCCTCCAGCGGCTGCGGCGCGATGTTCTTGCCGTAGGCGTTGATGATGATGTCTTTCTTCCGGTCGGTGATCTTCAGGAATCCGTCCGCATCGATCTCGCCGATGTCGCCGGTATGGAACCATCCCTCGGAGTCGATCACGTCTGCCGTGGCCTCGGGATTGTTCCAGTAACCCTTCATGATGTTCGGACCGCGGGCCAGAATCTCGCCGTCCTGCTCGATCTTCACTTCCACGTCTCTGATCGGAGGTCCGACAGTCCCGAGCCGCCTCTTGTCCATGCGGTTCACGGAGATGACGGGCGAGGTCTCCGTCAGTCCGTAGCCCTCGAGGATGTCCAGACCCGCGCCGACGAAGAACGCCGCCAGGTCGGCCGACAGCGGTGCGGCACCAGAGATGAGAAACTTCACCTCTCCGCCCAGCCGCGCCAGGATCTTCGAGAACACCAGCTTGTCCGCCAGAGCCGAGCGCATCTTCAGGCCCAGCGGCATCGGCCTGTTCTCGACCACGTAGGGGACGCGTTCTTCGCCGACCTTCAGGGCCCAGTTGAAGATCTTCTGTTTCCCGGCGGATTGCGTCTGCACGTTGTCGAGAATGCGCGCACGCACTTTCTCGAATACGCGCGGCGCCGCGGCAAAGACCACCGGTTTGATCTCCGGCAGGAATTGCCCGATCTTCAGCGCGTCGTCGACATAGGCGATGATCGCTCCCTTGTAAAAGTACGAGTAATCGACCGTCCGCTCGAAGCTGTGGGACAGCGGGAGAAACGAGACCGCCACCCAGCCGGGCTCGAGCCGCAGCACATCGGTCGTGGCGACGACATTGCTGGCGATGTTGCGGTGGGTCAGCATCGCCCCTTTGGGGTTTCCAGTCGTCCCGGACGTGTAGATGATGGTGGCCAGGTCGCCGGGCTGGGCCTGCTTCCGCAGCTCGTCGAATCGCCCGCGGCCGTGCGCCTTCTCTTCGCGTTTTCCGAGCTCCACCACCTCGGCAAAGCTGGTGACGCCTTCAGGCACTTCGTCAGGCGCGTCGAACACGATGATCTGGTGCAGGCACGGACAGTGATCGCGGATGTCGAGCAGCTTGGAAAGCTGCTCGTGTGTCGAGGCGATCGCCACCGTCGCGGAGGCGTCGTTGACGATGTACTCGATCTGCCAGCTCAGCAGCGTCGGATACACCGGCACGTTGACGGCCGCGGCGCAGAGAATCGCGAAGTCGGAGAACGCCCATTCGGGCCGGTTTTCCGAGAGGAGCGCAACGCGATCGCCCGCTTTGACGCCGAGCGCCCGGAGGCCCATCGAAAACCAGCGAACGGTGTCGCGAAGCTGCGCTACGGTGATATCGATCCACTTGCCGTTATCGCGATATCGCATGGCCGCGGGCCGGTCGATCTCGCACGTAACGGCGTAGATGTCGTTGAGAGTCTGGATCTCCATCCGGCCTCCTGTCGCTGAGGCGGGGATCATACGACGAAGCGAGTCGCGAGTGGCGAGTAGGGGGCCGGGAAGCTTGTAGCGGGTAGCGCTGATTACGGATGGGACCTATGGGACACATGGGATGGCCAGAGTCCTATTGGTCCCATTGGTCCTATTGGTCCCATTCGTCCCATCGGCCCCCTACTCGCTACTCGCTACTCGCTCAGACTCACGCCACCTTGATCCAGCGCCACAGCTCCGGAATGGTCGGACGCTTGCCGTAAGAGAGGATGCCCACCCGGAAGATCTTGGTCGTGATCCAGAGCAGGACCGACACCGTGACGAGGGAGATGGCGATCGACAGAAGGACGTGCGTCATGGGCGGATCGCCGACCAGCGTCCGCACGAACATCGTCAGCGGCCCGAACACAGGCGAGAGCGAGAACGCGACCGTCAGCGTCGAATCGGGGTTCGTGATGATCGCAGCCATCAGAAACCACGGCAACATCATGAACATGGTGATGGGCATGATCAGCTGCTGTGCTTCCCTTTCGGAATTGCAGGCTGCCCCACCGATGGCGTACGCGCAGACGTACGTCAGATACGCGAGAACGAAAAAGACGACGAAGTAGACGAAGAAAGACGGGTGAAGGAACTGCAGCACGTCGAACCCCGCGAACGAGGCAGTCGCGGCGGCAAAGGTAGCAGCGCCGCCGGCCAGCAGCAGCCACACGCCGATCTGCGTCAGCCCCACCAGTGCGACACCGAAAATCTTGCCGATCAGGAGCTGCGAGGACGACATCGATGAGACCAGGATCTCCACGACCCGGTCGGTTTTCTCCTGGATGATGCCGCGCATGATCTCGAGACCGTAGACGAAGGAGGGAATCAGCAGCAGGGCCGTCAGCATGAAGCCGACCATGAACGACTCTGCTCCACCCTTCTTCTTCTGTCCCGTCTTCGAGAGCTGCACTGCGTCGACCTTGACCGAGGTCATGATCCGGGACACGTCATCGGAGGAGAGCCCGCGCTCCGCGAGCCGGAGGCGCTGCAGCCCGCGGTTGGCCATGGAGGTGAGCTTTTCCTGCGTCAGGAAGTCGGTCGCCGAACGGCTGTAGAAGGTCAGCACGGCCGCCGGATTGACGAGCGCTTCTCCCGGGATCAGCAGCACGCCGTCGACCTTCTGGCGCTTGTCGCCTTGCGTCATCCTTTCCAGGTACGGTTTGGCCGTCAGAGGAAGAGCCATGTCGCCGCGGCGGTCGATGTAGCTGACCGAGATCAGATTGGGCAACTGCGAGCCGCCCGACAGTCCCGATTTCTTCGCTGCGGAAGCATTGCCGCGCAGGAATGCCTCGCGGAGCTCGCCGGTGCCATCGAGCACGACCACGTTCTTCGTCCCCAGGCCGCGCACCATCAGAAGGCTGGGGATGAAGAACAGCGCCACCATCAGCACCGGCATGAGGAAGGTCATGACGATGAACATTTTCTTGCGCACGGCCTGGAGATACTCCCGCTTGAGAACCGCCCACATCTTGTTCATCGCAAGGCCTCCTCGGCAGCGAGAGTCTCGATTCCGACCTTCTCGATGAAGATCTCCTCGAGCGAAGGCGCGCCGAGCTCGAAGCGCCGGATGCGCAACCTGCCCATCGCCACTTCGAGAATCTTCTGAGGGTCGCCGCTGTCGCCGAGGGTCAGCTCGGCGCCGTGGTTGTCGATTGTGGCGCGGGCGACCTGCGGCAGATCGGCGAGGAAGCTGCCGTCGCCGTCGTAATCCAAATGCAGGGTGTTGTGTCCGAACGACTCGCGGACCGACTCGAGGCTTCCTTCCAGCACGACCTTGCCGCGATGGATGAGGACGATCTCGTCGGCCATCTTCTCGGCCTCGCCCATCATGTGCGTCGAAAGAAGGATCGTGCGGCCTTCCTCCTTCAGCTCGCGCAGGAGATTGCGGACCAGGACCATGTTCACGGGATCGAGACCGGACTGCGGCTCGTCGAGGATGATCAGATCGGGATCGTGGAGGAGCGTTGCGATCAGCTGCACCTTCTGCTGGTTGCCTTTGGAGAGCTCTTCGACCTTGGCGTCGCGCTTGTCAGTGAGCTCGAAGCGCTCCAGCCAGCGATCGATGTTCGGGCGCATCTCCGCCGGCCGCTTCCCCTTGATCTCGGCCAGGAACAGCAGCAGCTCCACGAGCTTCATCTGCTTGTAGAGGCCACGCTCCTCGGGCAGGTACCCGATGCGGTCGCGCACAGCCGCACCGCCCGCGGCCAGGTTGCGCCACTCGATGGACCCGGAATCCGGCATGAAGATGCCGGTGATCATCCGGATGGTGGTGGTCTTTCCGGCGCCATTGCGACCGAGAAGACCGGTGATCGTTCCGCGACGGACGGTGAAGGACACACCGTCGACCGCCCGAACGGAATCGAACACTTTTACTACATTGCGTACCGCAAGGATCTCGGACATAGACCGCTCCTGGACGAGTGTGGCGGCCTATTGTACGGGCAGCGGCGGGCTTCGCCCGTGAACGTTAGGGATGCGGAATGACGATCTGGTCGAGTGGCTTGACGATCCTCTTGATGATCTGAATCACCCGCTCGATCGGCCCGATGGATCCCTTCTGGTCGCAACCGCGATGGCGTTCGACAGCGAACAACGGGAGTGCCGAAGCGAGAAACACGACGAGCGAAAAAGTAGCTGCAGTTTTGCGGATACGCATACCAATCCCTCCTGGAAGGCCTATGTGGCCCGGTGAAGCGGCTCTCCAAGAAGAGGAGTGACGTGCGTGACCGAATCCCTACCCAGCCACGATGACCGCCGAGTCATTCGGGCAGGCGGGAGCCGTGATTCGGGGGAACGAATCGATGAGATCAGGTGACTTCGGTCTGCAGCTCAGAAGGGGAACGGAGCAAAGACCACCGCCGGTTGCGTGGGCGCCTCTCGCACGAACTCGCGGACATTCCGCGCGAGCACTGCCGTAGCGCGTTTTGCGCGCGTCGCTTCCTGAAGGTACGTTACGGCCGTCAACGCGCGGCTGGTCTGCTCGAGACCACTCGCCTGCAGCTCGAGAATGACTTGCTCGCATGCGGTAATGGTTTCCTCGAACCGCTGCTGGACGATGAACAACTCGGCGAGCTCGAGCCGCGCCAGGATGGCTTCTCCGTGCATCGCCAGCTCCGTGAAAGCCGCGATCACGGACCTGAGAACCGCTTCCGCATCCACAAATCTCTGCTGTCTGAGGAGAAGACTACCGATGTTCCAGCGGAATCGTTGAAGCTCCGCGGTCGCGCCCGTCCTCGTGGTCGCCTCGGCACCGCGACGATAGAAGTCCAGCGCCGCGTCGAGGTCACCCAATTCGCGATGACAGACAGCGATATTGTTGATGATTCCGGCACGAGTGGAATCATCGTCCGGTGGGAGCTCCGCTTCGAGCTCGCGCCAGATCTGTAGCGCGGCGCGGATGTCGCCCGCGCGGTAACGCATCGCCGCTTCGATCGTGCGCGCGATGCGCAGCCGTTTCATTTCCGCGGCGGCGCGCAACGGTCCCTGCGCGAGGCGAACTGCTTCCAGCCCTTCGTCCAGCCGGTCCAGGTGCCGCAGGACGAGCGCCCGAGTCAGCTCCAGGCGGGCGATCTCGACGTCGGCAACGGGTACAAGGTCGTACTGCTCCCTGGCCCGTATCACTGCCGCCATCGCTCCGTTGAGGTCACCGGTGTAGTCGAGTGCGTACGCCCGCATACGCCAGGCATCGCCCCGCGACCGTGCCACGGTGTGCGGCGGATACTGCGCTGTGTCGAGATTCCCGGCGATCTCAGTCGCCAGCTCCGTGAATGCCAGCTCGTCGGCCGGCGACTTGCCGCCGATCTCCTCGGCCGCCACACAGAGCTTCCGCACCATGGCCGCCGTTCCGTATCGCGGATCTTCGGCAAGGCGCGCCAACCACTGTTCGCGCGGTTCCGCGGTCAGTTCCGCGAAGAGCGGTTCCGCGGCGGCGTCCTCGCTCCGGAAGTCTGCGGCGAAGGCGCGCAGCACGGCGATCGTCCCCGGCACCGGCTCATCGCTGACGGGGGCGCGGTTCCACACCGGCGCTTCCCGGAGGTTTTCCATCATCATCGTGTACTCGGAAACGGCTTCCTCGCAGTCCGGGCAGGCAGCGACGTGCTCGTCGGCTGCGACCAGCCCGCTCCCGCCGCGGTCCAGAAGCGCGATCAGCGCCTCGTCATCGTAATGCTGTGCCTTTGTCATCGCTTCA
>JADGOA010000166.1 GCA_017883215.1 Thermoanaerobaculia bacterium
TCCGCGGACGGCAGTTTCCCTTGATCCCTGCTCCCTGATCCGTCATCGTTCGGCACAGGATGTTCAATGTCGTAGTCCACACGGCCGACGTGGTCGGCGAGCGCATGGCCGGACCGGGCATTCGCGCCTGGCACTTCGCGCGCGAGCTCGCTGCGGTGGCGCCGGTGACCCTCGTGGCAAAGCTCAACGCCTTCCGCCCCGCCGCCGAGCCATTTGCCGTCCTCGAGCGCGGAACGCCGGAAGCGCGCGAGGCGGTCCGTGCCGCCTCGGTGCTCGTCGGTCAGCCGAAAAGGGGTTTTTTCAAGAAGCGCCGCGGCCAGCGCATCGTCTATGACCTCTTCGACCCGGTCGTCCTCGAGTTGCGCGAGCTGTACGGCAGCGCGCCGTCAGTGCGGCAGAGGATCCACGTCGCGGCGGAGTGGTCGCGGCTCGCCTTCGCCCTCCGCTTCGGCGACCTGCTGATTTGCGCTTCTCCTCAGCAGAAGCGCTTCTACCAGCAGCTGCAGTCGGGCGACGCCGCCTGGATCGACGTGCCGTTCGGCATCGATCTCGCCGACGTGCGGCAATGTTCGCCCTCGGCCGACAACATCGTGATCTGGGGCGGTGGCACGTGGGAGTGGCTCGACCCGAAATCGGCCGTCGACGCCGTCGTGGCACTCAACCGCGACGGGGTGCGCTGCCGGCTCCTGTTTCTCGGCCGCGCCAGGCCCGACGCCCACATCGTGGAGCGGCGGCGGGAGAGCCGTTTCGATCAGATTCTCGCTGACGCCGGCCCGTACGTCAGCGCCAACTCGGAGTGGATTCCCTTCCACGAGCGGCTGTCGTGGCTGCGGTCGGGCAAGGTCGCTATCATGCTGCACCGGCCGACAGCCGAGGCCGAGTACTCGATCCGCACGCGTCTGTTTGATGCCATCGCGGCCGGCGTGCCGGTCGTCGCAACCGAGAGAGGTTTCGCGGCGGATCTGGTCGAGCGTGAGAAGATCGGGGTGGTCGTCCCGCCGTCGGACGTCGGCGCGGTCGCCGCAGCCATCCGGCGGCTCCTGACGAACGACGAGTTCCACGCCGCGTGCGTAAGGAATCTCGAGCGGATCCGGCCGCGGTTCGCGTGGGATGTGGTTACCACACCGCTGCGGCAGGCAATCGAGCAATGGCAGATGCGATCATGAACAATCGCCGACTGAGCGTCGGTGAGGACGAGCCGGATCCAGCGGCACCGCCGGAGATTGCTGACACCCCGGCGCCCCTGCAGCTTTCTATTGTCATCGTGACGTGGAACAGCGAGCGGTGGATCGAGCGCTGTCTTCGCTCGGTTGCCGCCGCATGTGACGGGCTGCCACACGAGGTGACGGTCTACGACAACGCTTCGACCGATGCCACGCTGAAGAGCGTCGATGCCGTCGCGGCGGAGATCCCCGATGACGCGGCCGAACAGATCCGCATCATCCGCGGCTCGGAAAACTGCGGATTCGCCGCAGCGACGAACCGCGCCATCGCCGCCTCGCGCGGCGAGTACGTCTTCTTGTTGAATCCCGATTGCGAGCTCGATCGGCGAGCGCTCCGGGTGCTGCACGACTTCCTGTCGTCGCATCCTGAGGTCGCGGGTGCCGTCCCTTTGCTCGTCGACGAGAGCGGTGATTCGCAGCGCGAGTTCCAGCTCCGCCGTCTGCCGACGCTTCGGACGCTCGCCTACGACGCCCTTGCGGTCGACCGGCTCATGCCGCGCAATCGTGCCACCGCGCGCCACCGCTATCGCGATCTCGACCTGACCGTCCCGCAGCGCGTGGAGCAGCCTGCCGCCGCCGCCTTGTTCCTCCGCCGCCGTGTCATCGACCAGGTGGGAGCGTTCGACGAGCAGTTTGCGCCGGCATGGTTCGAGGACGTCGATTACTGCCACAGGCTCGCTGCCGCCGGAAAGCCGGTGTGGGTCGTTCCTGCGGCCGGCGCGCGGCACTTCGGCGGGTCCAGTCTCGAGAACCTTTCGTTCGCTGAGTTCACCGACTTCTGGTACAGGAACATGTGGCGGTATGCGGTCAAGTGGTTCCCGCGCCCCAAAGCAGAGGCGCTGCGATGGATCGTCATCGTGTCGATGATCCTTCGAAGCGGTGCCGCACTGGCCGGCATCCCGCACCCCAAGGTGCGACGTTGGGAAGCCTTCCACGCGTACAGGCACGTAATGGAGAGGGCGTTCAGGCGATGGAGCCCGCGCTGAGCGGAACCGGCGGACGCCTCGTCTCCGTCGTCCTCGTGACGTGGAACAGCGCCGCCTACCTGCCACGATGCCTGGCCGGAATCGCCGCGCAGACGTGGCCGGAGCTCGAGGTCATTGCCGTCGACAACGCGTCGAATGACGAGTCGGTTGCGGCCGTCGAAACATTTCGGGGGTCGGGGGTCGGGGGCCGGAGGTCGGAGGCGAGAGCGAGCGATCCTCCTCCGACCCCCGACCCCCGACGCCCGACCCCCATCACGGTCATCCGCAACCCCACCAACGCCGGCTTCGCCCGCGCCGTCAACCAGGCCGTTGCGGTCGCTCGCGGAGAATTCGTCCAGCTCCTCAACCCCGACGCTTTTCTCGAACCCGACTACATCGAGCGTCTCGTCGCGGC
The DNA here is from genome assembly GCA_017883215.1 of Thermoanaerobaculia bacterium. Taxonomy (GTDB): domain Bacteria; phylum Acidobacteriota; class Thermoanaerobaculia; order Gp7-AA8; family Gp7-AA8; genus JAJXWV01. The sequence goes on from JADGOA010000166.1 coordinate 2,604, forward strand.
GTTCGATGCCGCGGGCGAGGACTTCGGGGCTGCGACCGGCACCCTGATCCGCGGCGAAGGGAGCGCCATCGAGCCTACCGCCATCATCGATTCCAAAGGCATCCGCATGACTCGCAGCGGCCGCCATTTCGACATCGGGCAGGGAAAGCCGGACGGCGAGGACGAGCGCGGCCTGGCGCGAATGGGACAGACCGCAGACCGCGGACCGCAGACCGCGGACCACAGACCGCGGACCGCAGACCGCAGTCTGCCGGAGGCACAGGACGCGGTGCAGTTGGCCGACGCCGGGATCGATGGTTTCGAGTCTCGCGAGTTTCCAACTGCAGACCGCGGTCTGCGGTCTGCGGTCCTCAACGAGGTCTTCGGCGCGTCCGGCGCAGCGGCCATGTACCGGCGGACGTTCATCGACGACGTTGCCGTCGATGGGCAGTTTCTCGACGAAGACTTCTTCACCTTCCGCGAAGACGCAGACGTGGCGTGGCGCGGGCAGCTGTTCGGATGGCGGGCCCTGCACGTTCCCGGCGCTGTCGCCATTCATGTCCGGACAGTGACGCCGGAGCGCCGTCGCGACATCTCCGCAGCCGTGAACATGCACTCGGTGAAGAACCGTTTTCTGCTGCGGCTGAAGAACGAGTCGCTCTATCTGGCGTTGCGCAACGCCATGTTCGAGATCCCGCGCGACCTGGTCGCCCTCGTCGCCGTGCTCACGATGGAGCGGACGTCGCTTCCAGCCCTGCAATGGATCTGGCGCAACCGGCGGCGCATCCTGGCGCACCGCCGCGAGATTCAACGGCGCCGCCGCGTCTCCGGTCGTGTGCTGGCGAGGTGGTTCCGGTGAAGATCGCAATCCTCGGCACGCGCGGCGTCCCGCCGTCGTACGGCGGATTCGAGACCTTCGCCGGCGAGCTCTCGACGCGCCTGGTCGACCGCGGACACGACGTCACGGTCTACTGCCGCCCTTCCCGTAACGGCGGCTCGCTGGACGAGCCCGCCACGTGGAATGGCGTCCGGCGCCTCGTCCTCCCCGCCGTCGGTCACAAGTACTTCGAGACGGTCAGCCACACCCTGGTCTCGGCCCTCGATGCGTGGCGCCGCGATTTCGACGTCGCCCTCGTCTGCAATGCCGCGAACGCCTTCGTCCTCCCGATCCTCCGCGCCGCGCGATTGCCGATCGCAATCAACGTCGACGGCATCGAACGGAAGCGGAGGAAGTGGAACGTCCTGGGGCGCGCCGTCTACTCGGTCGGAGAGGCGTTTTCCGTCGCGTTTGCGTCCGCCGTCATTGCCGATGCAGCCGTGATCGCCGATTACTACCGTTCGAATTACGCGCTCGACCCGGTGACGATCCCGTATGGCGCGGACTTCCCCGCCGAACAGGACTCGGAAGTCCTCAGCCGCCTCGGCGTGCAGTCGAGAGGCTACGTTCTCTACGTCAGCCGCTTCGAGCCGGAGAACAATCCGCTGGAAGTCGTGCTGGCGTACGAGAAACTGGTTGCGGGGTCACAGGGTCACGAGGTCACGAGGTCGCACGGACCCGACCTCGCAACCTCGCAACCTCGCCTCGCAACCAGCGGTACCCCGCCACTCGTCATGGTCGGCGATGGCCTCTACGCTCCACAATTGGTGGGAGAGCTGAAAAGCCATGCCAGCGATCGGATCCTCTTTCCCGGTGCGCTCTATGGAGCCGACTACCGGACTCTGCAGCGAAATGCGCTCATTTACGTTCAGGCGACCGAAGTGGGGGGGACCCACCCGGCGCTGATCGAGGCGATGGGCTCGGGTGGCTGCGTTCTGGCCAACGACACGCCCGAAAACCGGGAAGTCGCAGGCGATTCAGCTGGTTACTTCAGACTCGGGGCAGACGAGACTCTCTCCGGGAGTCTCCGTCAGCTTCTGGAATCACAGGCGGAGCGCGAGAAATTGCGCCAGGCCGGGCGGGAACGCGCCCGGAAGCGATTCGCGTGGGACCGCGTGGTCGATTCCTACGAGCGGCTGTTCGCCGCCCTGGTTGGGCGATAGACGCGCACAGCAGCCCATCCGTATCACGGGTCGGCGTAGTTCGCAGTGGTGGGGATGAAAAGAGAATGCTGAAGCAGAAAGCGCGGCTGGTCGCGAGGATCGTTTATCTCATCGACCTGGCATTGACGTCGGCGGCGTTCTTCGCGGCCTTCTTCATCCGTGACGTCGTCATCCCTTATATCGACCCCCAGCACTTTCCGACTGGCCTGTTCCCGCTCGCCGAATACCTGAAGATCTTCCCGCTGATCCTGATCATCTGGTCGGTCCTGTTCTTCACCTATCACAGCTACCACAGTCATCGAACCATTCCGGTCACGACCGAGGCGTTGACGACCGTGCGCGTGGTCGTGGTGGGGAACATCCTGCTCGCCACCGTGGCGTACCTGATTCCGCTGCGGCAGCTCTCGCGCGTCTGGTTCGTCCTCTTCGGCGTGATCTCGGCGGTTTTGCTGGTGCTCGAGAAGATCCTCGTGCGGGTCATCGCGCGCTACATTCGGTCGAAGGGCCTCAACTACCGCACGATCCTGATCGTCGGCACCGGCCGCCGCGCCACAGACCTGGCCAAGGTGATCGTCGGTCACAAATTCTGGGGCTTCAAGCTTCTCGGGTTTGTCTCTGATGGGCACCGGCTGTCAAACGGCTGGGCGAACTTCCGGGTCTTCGGTGACGTCCCCGACCTGCGGCGGATTCTGGAGGTGGGGCAGATCGGCGAGCCGATCGACGAGATCGTCTTCGCCGTCACGCGGAAGAAGCTCGACGAGATGAAGCAGATCTTTCTCATGTGCGAAGAGCTCGGTATCCGCACGCGGATCGCGATGAACTTCTTCTCGAACAAGGTGGCCAGGATCGAGATCGAGGAACTGGAAGGGATCCCGTTCCTCACCTTCACGACGACGCCGTCGAACGAGACGCAGCTCGCTTTCAAGCGCCTGCTCGACGTCACCGTGTCGCTGGTGATTCTGGCGCTCGCCGCGCCCGTCACCATCATCGTGGCGCTCGCCATCAAAGCGACGTCGCCGGGCTCGGTGTTTTTCAAGCAGAACCGCGTCGGTCTGAACGGCCGGAAGTTCACGCTTTACAAGTTCCGGACGATGATCGAGGACGCGCACGCGCGACGCGGCGAGGTCGAGCATCTGAACGAGATGACCGCTCCGGTGTTCAAGGCAAAGGATGACCCGCGGATCACGCCGGTGGGCCGGTTCCTGCGCAGGTTCTCGTTCGACGAGCTGCCGCAGCTGTGGAACGTGCTGAGAGGCGATATGAGCCTGGTGGGGCCGCGGCCGCCGATCCCCGAAGAGGTGGCCTCGTATCACCGCTGGCATCGCCGGCGCCTGTCGATGAAACCCGGCCTGACGTGCCTCTGGCAGGTCAGCGGACGGAACAACGTCGACTTCGAGCGCTGGATGAAGATGGACCTGCAGTACATCGACAACTGGTCGCCATCGCTCGATTTCAAAATCCTGCTGCGCACCATCCCGGCGGTGCTTTCGGGCAAGGGCGCGTCGTAGGCCTGCCGCCCGGCCCGGTCACGAGGTCGCGAGGTTTCGAGGTGGGAACCGGTTCTTCGACCTTACAAGCCCGCAAGCCCGCAAGCCCGCAAGCCCGCAACCTCGCGACCTCGTGACCTCGTGACCTCGTGACCCACTCTGCTACGCTCGTGCCGATGCGTCCGCGGACAGCGCTCACGATCGCCTGCTTTGCTGCTCTGGTGATCGCGTCGATTCGAATTCCGCCGCTGACGTTGCCGTTCATCGATCGCGAACCGATCCGCCGTTCGATGACCGTGCTGCCGGATGCCGGCATCTGGTGGCCTGACTATCCGCGATTCCTCCAAGCGGTGCGCGCGCGGACCGAACAGGGCGATTCGATCGCGCTTTTCGTGCCGACGTTCACTTGGGAAGGGGGCTACTCGTACGCGTACTACCGCGCGAGTTATTTCCTCGCCGGGCGTGAGGTGCTGCCGGTAATCGTTCCCGGGGACCGGCGCGTTCCCGCCAACGTGACGCGCGCGCGGTACGTCGCGATCTGGCACGGCCGGCCGCCGGCCGGAGTGCATGTAGTGTTCGAAGGATTCGGCGGCACGCTGGTGAGGCGTTGATGGCATTCGCAGCAGTCGCGATCCTCACCACTCTGGTCATCGGGATTCCGATGACGCTTGCCGTCGACCGTGATGCGCGCAGCGGCGCTCTGATCGGGCTGTCGTATCTCTACGGTTGCGGCGCCGTGTGGGCGGTGCTTTTTACGCTGTCGCTGCTGCACGTCCGATGGACCGCTATGACGACCACGGTGACGCTCGTCGCGTTTTCAGCGGTGATGTGGATCGTCGTGCTGCTCCGGCGAGCCGAGGCTGCTCCGCCCGGCGCGGCGGTCGATCGGGGCCCGCTGGCGATGCTCGCGCCGATCGCCGATCTCGCGACTGTGTACGCGGTCGTGACCTTCGCGATGTACGCGACCATCACGCGCGTCTGGGAGTGGGACTTCTGGGCGATCTGGGGTCTCAAGGGTCGCGTGTTCCTCGAGGCCGGCGGAATCGACTGGCGTTTTCTGCAGAGCCCCTTCAACGACTTCGCGCATCCCGATTACCCGCTGCTGCTGCCGCTGAACTACGCGTATGTCGCGGTGACCAACGGGCAGTGGGATGACCGCTGGATGGCGCTGCCGGGCATCGTGTTCGGGGTTGCGCTGATCCTCATCGTGCGATCGCTGGCTGCGCGCGAGCTGCCGAGGTTCCTGGCCGCGCTTCTGGCGTTCGCGACGGCCGGCGTCGCGCTCTCGCAGTACGTCGGCCTCGCCGACGCGCCGTTGATCGCGTACGGAACCGCCGCGATCCTCTTCATCCGGCGTGGCATTCTCTTCGATGAAGCGTCCGGGTTCCGCCACGGTGCGATCCTCCTCGGCCTCGCTGCGGGGACGAAGAACGAAGGCCTCGCGCTGATCGCCTCCGTCGTCATCGCGATGCTGATCGCGCGTGCGTCGAAGTGGCGCGATGTGCTCCGCCTCTGGCCCGCGGTAGTCATCCCGCTGCCGTGGATCGTGGCGCGATTCGCGTTTCACCTGCAGACCGACATCGCCCGCGGATCGTTCATTTCACGTGCGATCGAGCGGATCGGCGACAGCGGGGTCATCGTGGCATCGCTCCTCCGCTGGCTTCCCGATCCCTGGCTCTGGCTCCTGATGCTGGTCGGGATGGTGATGATCCCGCGCACAACGCGCACCGCGGAACGGTTCATCCTCGCCGCGGTCGCAATTCAGGCGGTCTGGTACCTCGCGGCGTACTTCGGAACGCCGCTCGACGTCATCTGGCACATCGAGACCTCCTGGCCGCGCGTGGCGCGCCATCTCGAGGCGCCCCTGCTCTTCGTCGTGATGCTCACCCTTGCACAAGCCTTCGAGCGCGGAGAAACTCTCGCGCATGCCGAAGCTCGACCCGAACTCAGCTGAATTCCGCCAGGCAGGTCATCGCATCGTCGACTGGATTGCCGACTATCTCGACGGCATCGACTCGTAC
>JADGOA010000167.1 GCA_017883215.1 Thermoanaerobaculia bacterium
GGCGCGAGCGCGCTCAACCACGCCGTACGAACGTCCGCGGGGCGAGGGGATGCAAGGGGAGTGGGGTACCGCAAACCCCGCTCATTTCTTTGCGATGCCGTGTCTTTCGCCCTCGTCACGACCCCACTCCCATTCATCCCTCGCCCCGTGCGGATCTGTTCAGTGCGGCCGTTCGATTGGGAGCACGGGGCGAGGGGACCGGGCACGCGCCGTTCTTTTCGCGAGTCGTGGCACCGCGCGCACTCGGCACTCAGTGCTCAGTCAGCACTCGCAGAAGCAACTCGTACTCCTCGCGATGGGGCACGAGCCTGGGGTCATTCTCAATGCGCTGCCGGAGCTCCTCGATCGGCACGAAGGCGACGGCGTCGACCTCTGCCGGCTGGAGCTTCACGTCGCTTTCGCCGACGGCCTTGCGCACGAGGAACACCTCGTTGATCTCGTTGTCGAGGTAGGTTCCACCGCAAAGAACAGACTGCTCGGGGAACGTGCCGATCGGGGTCAGCTCGCCCGCTGATATGTCGATACCGATCTCCTCGGCCGTCTCACGAATCGCAGCGTCGAGCACCGCTTCGCCGGCCGACACATGCCCAGCCGAGGAGACATCCCACAGGCCCGGATAATTCGCCTTCCGTTTCGAGCGGAGCTGCAGGATGACGCGCCGATCGGGGGTGACGATCCAGACATGTGCCGCTCGATGCCAGTCGCCATCGCGGTGGATCTCGGACTTGGTCTTGCGCAGCCCTGTCGGGGTGCCGTCCGCGGTGAGAACGTCGATGAGCTCTTCGGACATGTGAAGTGATCAGTGATTAGTGATCAGTGGTGAGCGGCGGTCAACTGATCACTCGTCACTCTCTTCTCCCCGTGTACTCGCTGAAGGTCCCGAACTCGACATGGCGCTTCACCTCGCTGAATCCCGCCTCCTGGAGCGCCGCCATGATCGCTTGCGGAGGAACGCACGTCTCGATCGTGTCCCAGAAGTAGTGCATCAGCTTCTCCGCGTCGCGGCTGCCGCTGCGCAGCCGCGCCATCAGCGGCACCAACCGGTTGAGGTGGAAGCGGAGGAGGGCGTTGCCGAGCCGCGAGCTCGGCGGTGTGATCTCGAGGATGAGGATCTTTGCGCCGGGACGGAGGACACGGTGATACTCGGCGAAGACACCGCGCAGGTCGGCGAAATGCCGGAGCGCGTAGCCGATCGACAGCATGTCGAACGACGCGTCGCGGAACGGGAGGCGCTCCCCTTTCGCCTCGACCGCCGGAAGGCGCGTCTTGGCGCGGCCCGCCAGGAGCATTCCGATCGAGGCGTCGGCGGTGATCACGTCGCCGGTGAGCCTGGAGGCTGCGCGCGCGACCACACCGGTGCCGGTGGCGAGGTCGAGCAGCCGCATACCGCGCCCCAGCCCGGCGCGCTCGAGCGCCTGGCGGCGATACATGTTCCCCGAGCCGAACGAGAGCATGGCGATGATGCTGTCGTACCATTCTGCCGTGTCGTCGAAGATGTTGCGGACGAACTGCTCGCGACGCTCGGCATCGCCGTAGTAGCGCTGCAGGGGCGGATGTGGAGGAAGAGACTCCGGCATGCCCGGCGAATTGTACGCGAGGCCGCGAGCAGCGATCACAACCACGTCGTGACGCAGACGCGCCCCGCCAATGAGCGGTTACGACCTGCCCGCAGTGTCGTGTGATGCTGCGGCTGAGCGGGTAGCGATTAGCGTAGCGGGTAGGCACTCAGGACTCAGGACTCAGGACTCACCAAGAGGAATCCCATGCACGACTGGAAAAACCGAGCGGAATCCGCCGAAGACGCAGTGAAACTGATCGAGAGCGGCATGCGCGTCTTCCTTCACGGCGCCGCAGCCACGCCGCTGCCGCTGCTCGACGCGCTGGTCAAGCGCCGCGATGTCGAAGACGTCCGCATCTACCACATTCACCTCGAGGGGGAATGCCCCTTCGAGGACGCCGGATGCGACGGGCGCTTCCGATCGACCTCGCTCTTCACCGGCGGCAACATGCGCAAGATGGTCGAGGCCGGACGCGCCGACTTCATGCCGATCTTCCTCTCCGACATCCCGCAGATGTTCCTGAGCGGACGGGTGCAGCTCGACGCCGCCATCCTCCAGCTCTCACCACCCGACAAGCATGGGTACTGCACCGTCGGAACCTCAGCCGATGCCGCCATTGCCGCGGCGCGCACCGCACCGATGATCATCGCCGAGATCAACGAGCAGATGCCGCGCACACACGGCAACACCATCGTCCCGATGAGCAGAATCACGGCGTTCATCCACACCAACCGGCCGATACCGCCACACGCGCCGGCCGAGCCGAACCCCATCGAAGCGGCCATCGCAGCGCACATCTCGCCGCTCGTCCCCGACGGCGCCACACTCCAGATGGGCATCGGCGCCATCCCCGACGCCGTTCTTTGCCGCCTCTACGACAAGATCGACCTCGGCATCCACACGGAGATGTTCTCCGACCGCGTGGTCGACCTGGTGGAAGCGGGAGTGGTCACGAACAAACGGAAGAACGTCCACCGCGGGCGCATCACGACGTCGTTCGTGGTCGGATCGCAGCGCCTCTACGAATTCGTCGACGACAATCCGTACGTCGAGTTCTATCCCGCCGACCATACCAACGACACAGCCGTCATCCGTCGCAACGACAACGTCGTGGCCATGAACTCCGCCATCGAGGTCGACCTCAGCGGACAGGTGTGCGCCGACTCCATCGGATATCGGATCTACTCCGGCATCGGTGGCCAGATGGACTTCATGCGCGGCGCCGCACTGTCGAAAGGCGGCGTGCCGATCATCGCTCTCCCATCCACAGCCAGCGGCGGAAAGCTCTCGCGGATCGTCTCCACACTGAAGCCGGGGTCGGGAGTCGTCACCACGCGCGGTCACGTGCACTGGATCGTCACCGAGTACGGGGCCGTCGATCTGTGGAGCAAGAACCTGCGCGAACGCGCCGAGCTACTGATCTCCATCGCCCATCCTGACTTCCGGGCCGAACTGGCGCGTGAGATGGGGGAGATCCGGCACTTCGAGATTCACGCATAGCTGCCCAGTCCTGAGTCCTGAGTCCTGAGTGGTCTCCCTCTGCAATTCCCGAGGGAGATGGCGACGGAGCCGCCGAGAGAGCCATCCCTCGCTCCTTGGGACTCAGCACTCAGGACTCAGGACTCCTACCTCACCTCCACCACCCAGACGCCATTCGCGGCGAACCGGTGTTGCAGCGGGAACGACACGGGGGTGCCGCTCTCGACGTCGCGCGCCGTTCCGCGCATTCCCTCGATCGCGATCGACGACTCCACCGCCTCGCTGGCGTGGTTGAACGCGAACAGGAGCGTCGAGGAGCCGCTGCGGAGCATGCGCACCTCGAGCGGAGCGCTGGTGCTGACCTGCGGCTTCACGCCCGCCCACTCCACGGCGCTTCGAAGCAGTCGCGCCGTGTTCTCGTCGCGATCGTTCTCGTACGGCGCGCCGAGGAACGTTCCGATCGTCAGCATTTTTCCTTTGCCGAACTGCGATGCGATCACAGCCGGCGAGCCGTCGGGAAATCTGCCGATGACGCGCGCATTCGGCGCAATCGGCTCGAGCGTCTCCTCGAACAACGCTCCGCGAACCTTGTCGCCGCTCTTCAGAGAGCCGAAATCGGCCGACATGGCGATCTCGATTTTTCCGCTCGGCGTCGACTGCACGGCCGTCTCACGGCAGCCGCACACCTCGTGCAGACCATACCCGGGGACGATCTCCTTCGCCCTCCCCCGCTCGTCATTCCACGCCGGACGGGCTTCAGAGACGAGCGTGCCGCCTGCGCGCACGAACTCCTGCAGCGCCCGCGCGGCATCTGAGGAGAGCATCAGCGGATACGGCAGGAAGATCACTTTGTAGCGGAGCTGCGGCGTGACCATCCGTCCGCTGGCAATGTCGTCCACGTGCACGAAATCGACGGGGATGTTCGTCGGGAAGAGGGCGCGGTAAGTACCCAGCATGGAGTTGCGCTCGATGTTCCCCATCTCGCCCTGCGGGCCGCTGGCGGTGAGCGGACGCCGCCCTCCGACCATGTACGAGAGCGGGTTGTAGACCACGGCCACTTCGGCAGCGACCGGTCTGGCGGCCGCGAACAGCGCCTGATTGGCACTGACTGCGCGCGCCACGCCGCCCGCGGCCCTGGCCCGCTCGGTGATGGTGCCGTCCAGGTTGATCAACCCAAAGCCGCCGGACTCGTAGCCGGAGCTCATCGGGTACCAGGCGTAGACGTTCACTCCCTTGGCGCCACGCGCGAGCGAGCTCCACATCCACATCCTCAGATCGGCAGGGGTGACGGTCGAGCTGATGTGCAGCGCCACAGTTCCGAATCCGCCCTGCAGCTCGCCGACCCAGAATCCCTTCTCTCCGGTCGACGAGCGGGTGAAGTCGAGAAGAGCGGCGCGCCAGGCGGCATCGCGGCCAACTGGAAACGAGTGCTTGGGATATAGCGAGGTCCCCCAGTAATCGACGGCGCCGGCCATCTGCCAGTCGTCGGGGCTGCCGTCACCGGACAGCGGCGAGGTGAACAGCGACGGCGCCGCAGCATGGCTCGTGGCCACCCGATCGGGTGCGCCGCTCTTGACGGCATCGAACCTGGCCCGCAGATCTTCGGTCAGTTTGCCGACGATGAACTCGCGCCAGTCGATGAAGTCGGTGTACGAGAGGATCGTCCCCAGCCGGTTCGGCTCGACCTCGTCCCACGACTCGAAGCGGCGGTACCAGGCGCTGTTGAGCGCGTCGAGGGTGGGGTACTTCTTCTTCAGCCAGCCCCGGAAGCGCACCACCGAATACGGGCAGAAGCAGAACTCGGCGCTGCGCATGTACGTCGCCTCGGCCCAGTTGATGACATGCGGCTCGCTCCAGAGGTCCCACCCCAGGAAGGCGGGCTTGCTCTTCATGTGTACGGCGAGCGTGTTGAAGAGGCGGAGCACTGCTTCGTGCACGCCGGGGTGATCGAAGCAGAACCCCGGCGCCGCGTTCGAAGGCATCACCTCGCCGCTGATGTTCACGTAATGCGAGTCGGGGTATTTGCGGCCGACCCAGTCGGGTGCCGAGTCGATGTAGACCTGCACGACAACGCGCAGGCCCAGCTCCTGCGCGAGATCGCTGATCTGATCGAGCGTCTCGAAGTGGTACTCGCCCTGGCGCGGCTCGGCGCTGGCCCAGTCGATCCAGCAGCGGACGGTGTTGAAACCCGTGGCCTTGATCGCCTGGAGATCGGCCCGCCACAGATCGCGGTGCGCGGCAGGGTCGGCTTCGAGCATCGGCGCGCGCGCTTTCCCCCCGCCGTACCAGACGGCCACCGGCACGAATGCTGCGTTCTGGGCATGCGCGGAAACGGCGAAAGTGAGGAGGGCGAGGGCGATCAAACGTCGCATGGCAGAAGTTTAGGCCCGGCAGGAGTGAGAGGGGATGTGATGGCCGACGGAGCAGCGAGTAACGAATGGGGTGCGGGCGTCTCGCCCGCCGCAGCCGGGCGTCCACGCCCGGCTGCGGCGGAACCCGAGGCCCCGCAAGAAGCGATCCGGCGCGGGACGCCGGATCGCGGCGGGCGAGACGCCCCCACCCCGCTCGCTCGAAACCTCGCGCCCGCTACCCGCTACCCGCTCCCGAGCCCCTACTCGCCGCTCGCTACCATTCGGTGTTATAAACATTTCGGATGCCGAAGGAATCGGACAGCAAGTCCCTCCAGGAAATGGCCCGCCAGCTGATGCGCGACCTGGAGGTCCTCACCCGGCAGTTCCTCGCCGGGCAGCGCACCTGGGAGCTCAGCCGCAGCGAAACGGCACTCCTGCGTTTCCTCACCGACCACGGGCCGTCGACCATGAGCGACATCTCCAACGACCTCGGCCTGGCCCTGAGCAGCACGACCGGTGTCGTCGACGCCATGGTGCGGCGAAAGCTCGTCGAAAGGGCCCGGCCGGAAGTCGACCGGCGCACAGTCATCGTGGCGCTGACGCGCAGCGGGCGGACGATGCACGACCATTTCCTTGCAGATCGCACCGCGCTCGGCGTCGGTATGCTCGAGCCTCTCTCTCCCGTGGAGCGTCGGAAGCTCCTGGCACTCTTTCGGAAAATGGCCAATCGTGATTGAGGTGGGGACTCTCCTCCCTGCGTGGGCGGCGCCCGAAGCCGCATCTCTCCCCCTCAATGGCGCGAACCATGACTGTAATGGGCCCGCCATGACCGGACATTACTTCGGTTACCGAACTATTCGGCCGTTAGAAATCATTTTCAGTACTTTCAAAAGTGGTGAAAAGTGAAGACGTTCAATCCATCCATACTCGTCCTCTCCCTGACCGCCGCCGCAGTCGCCTTTGGCCAGAGCGCGCCGGCTACCCAACCGCCCACGCCTCCTGAGACCGCTCTGGCAACGGCCACGGCACCTCCTGCAGGGTCCCCGACCGTTGTGCCGCAGCAGATCCCGCCGGTCCCGGTCGTGCCGCCGCAGACGCCGCCTCCCCCCGTGCAGCCTCTCGGGATCGCCGATCAGTCGCCGGCCGCCGCGCCTCACGTGAGCTCGGCCGCTCCCGAAGCGCCGCCCGCCACGGTCCGCATCACCATCGCCGATGCCATCCGAATGGCGCTCAGCGAGGGGACGCAGGCGAAGCTCGCCCGCTCCGCCGAGTTTCGGGCGCGCTACACGGAACAGCAAGCGCGCTCGGCGCTCCTGCCGCGGGCGGACGTGAACCTGATGAGGTACACCCAGTCGATCAACTTGGCGACTTACGGTTTTGCGCAGCCCGGCCAACCGCCGGTCGTTGGTCCGTTCAACGTGACCGACGCGCAGATCACCGCCGCGATGCAGCTGTTCAACCTCGCTTCGCTGCGGCGGCTCCAGGCGTCTCGCTCCGGAGTCGTGGCCAGCCGTTACGAGGTGCAGACCGCAGAGAACGATGTCGCCGCGGCAGTGGCGCGGCTTTACGTTTTGGTGGCACGAGCCGACGCGCAGATCGCTTCGCGGCAGGCGGATATGACGCTGTTCCAGCGCCTTGCCGGAATGGCCGAGGACGAGTTCCGGGCCGGGACGGCAACACGGCTGGATGTGGCGCAGTCCAACGTGCAGCTCGCACGGGCGCGCCAGGCTGTCCTGTCGGCGCGTAACGATCGCGAAGGGGCGCGCCTTGCGCTGCTCAACGCCATCGGCGCAAATCAAGGGTCGGAACTGGTTCTGGCCGATCCCTTGAGCGCTCCGACGTCCATCCCGCCGGCCGACGTCGCCCTGGCCACGGCGCGCGAGGGGCGACCCGAGCTCAAACAGCTCGCCGCAACCGAGCGAGGCGCTGAGCTTGCGGTGCAAGCGGCGCGCGCCGGCTACGTTCCGACCGTGGGGCTCGACTTCGAGGGCGACATGAGCGGCACGAAGTCGAACGACCTCCACGCGTCGCGCAGGATCGCCGCGATGGCATCCGTCCCGCTCTTCCACGGCGAGATCGCCGCGAACGTCGGCCTGGCGAAGGTTCAGCTGGAGGACGTGCGCACCCGGCGTGCCGCGGCGGAGCGCGACATCGAACAGGAGGTACGGACGTCACTGATGTCGGTCGATAACGCCAATGAGCGCGTTGCCGTGGCGGCCGAGACCGTCAAGGTCGCCGAAGAAGCGCTCACCATTGCCCAGGACCGGCGGCAGGCCGGTTACGGCTCGAGCGTCGAGGTCGACCGTGCCGAAGACGCTTATCGCCAGGCGCACGAGGACCTGATCGCCGCTCGCGCGGACGCGGCCATGGCAGCCCTCTCGCTCCAGCACGCCACCGGCTCGATCCGAGACCTCATTCCGGGGAAACGATGACGGCGAGCGCCGTGGCAGCGCCACAGGTGCCGGTACAGCGGCAGCCGGTCAACAAATGGCTGGTCACGGTATCGATCACGTTCGGCACTCTGATGGGAGCGATCGACGCGTCGATCGTCAATGTCGCCGTCCCCCATCTCTCCGGCTCCCTCGGTGCAACGGTCCAGCAGATCACGTGGGTGAGCACGGGGTTCGTCATCGCCACGGTCATGATCATGCCCTTGACCGGGTTTCTGGCTCGCATGTTCGGCCAGAAACGGG
>JADGOA010000168.1 GCA_017883215.1 Thermoanaerobaculia bacterium
CCATGACCGCCGGCGAATGGATTCGCGGGACCGCGGTCTACCGCTCCGTCATCCGCCACGGCATCGAGGAGACGAATCGCAACCGCTCCCTGATCATCTTCGAGAACCTCTTCCTGCACGTTCATCCGGTCAAGGTGCGCGAGCGCAGCCTCCGCTTCACGCACACGTTCTGGCTCGGCGGGATCACCCTGGCCTCGATGGTCATCCTCGTCGTCACCGGCGTCCTGCTGATGTTCTATTACCACCCCTCGGTTCCTCAGGCCTATCGCGACATGAAGGAACTGCAGTACGTCGTCGACAACGGCGTCTTTCTGCGCAACCTCCACCGCTGGGCCGCGCATCTGATGGTCCTGGCCGCCGGCCTGCACATGCTGCGGGTCTTCTATCACCGCGCCTACCGACCACCGCGCCAGTTCAACTGGGTCGTCGGTGTGGTGCTCCTGCTCATCACCCTGCTGCTCTCGTATACCGGTTACCTGCTGCCGTGGGACCAGCTGGCGTACTGGGGCGTGTCGGTGGGGACGAACATGGCCAAGCAGGCGCCAGTCATCGGCGAGACCCTCCGCTTCTTCCTTCTCGGCGGCAACATCGTCTCGGAGAACGCCCTGCTGCGCTTCTACGTCCTCCACTGCGTCGTGCTGCCGGTAGCGCTGCTGCTGCTCGTCTCCGTGCACATGTGGCGCGTGCGCAAGGACGGCGGCGTGCAGGGTCCGCCTGAAGACGGGAGTCAATCGTCATGAGCACTCCGATCGAACTGATCGAATCGAACGATCCCCTCGCCAACCCCTGGCGCGTCGCTCTGATGCGGCGCGACAGCCGTCCGGCCGTGCGCGAGAGCGAGGAGAAGTACGTCATGACCTTCCCGCACCTGATCGTGCGCGAGGTCGTCCTCTTCCAGGTCGTGGTGATTGCCCTGTCGCTCGGCGCGATCTTCTTCGACGCGCCGCTGGAGAGCATCGCCAATCCCGTCGAAACGCCGAATCCGGCGAAGGCGCCGTGGTACTTCCTCGGCCTCCAGGAGCTGCTTCACTACTTTCCGCCGATCGTAGCCGGCGTGCTGATGCCGGCGCTCGTCGTCATCGGTCTGGTCGTGATTCCTTACGCCCGGATCAACCTCGAAGCGGGACCGCTGTGGACGGTCGAGTCCCGAAAGAGACTCATCGCCGTCACGTCGACGATCGCGTTCCTGATCCTCCTGTTCGGCTATTTCCAGTGCTGGCCGATCGTGGTCCCCACGGCCATCATCGGTGCGGCGATGCTGGCCGCGCGCGGCGGGCAGCACGGCAGCCGGTGGCGGCAATGGCTGTGGCGCGTCACTCTGCCGGAATGGATCATGACGTGGTTCGTCGTCATCGCCGCGCTACTCACGATCATCGGCACATTCTTCCGCGGACCGGGTTGGTCGTGGGTCTGGCCGTGGGAAGACTTCCGCAGCTGATAGGAGACAGGCGTGCCGCTCCGACGAATTTTCGCACTTTCAAGCTTCGCCTTCCTGGTCGTGCTGGCGGTTTCGCCGGTGAAGAACGCGCTGCGTCCGTACCGCGCGATCCAGGAGCAGTACCGGCATCTCGGCATGACGCGCGCCGCCAGCCTCAAGGCGGCCCAGGTCTACGCCGATCGTCCGATGGGCATCCAGCAGATCTGGATCCCCGAATTCGACAACCGCGTCGACCGCTGCACCACGTGTCATCTCGGCGCATCAGACGCGGCGATGACCGACGCGCCGGAGCCGTTCCGCCAGCATCCGGCCACCTTTCACACGCCGCATGACTTCGGTCGGTTCGGCTGCACCTCGTGCCACGCCGGCGAGGGGCTGGCCACATCCGAAGGCGACGCGCACGGCACGACGGCGGACTCGCCGGCGCCGTTGCGGCTCGCCGAATACATGGAGTCGGGTTGCGGCCGCTGCCATCAATCCGACGTGGTGACCGAGGCGCCGACGCTGTCGTTCGGCCGGGGCCTCTTGACGCGGGCCGGCTGTTTCGCGTGCCACGCGGCGCATGGCCACGAGGACTTCCGTTCGGACGCTCCCCCGCTCGACACGATCGCGGTAAAGACCGGCGGCGAATGGCTGCGGCGATGGCTCAGCGATCCGAAAGCTGTCGACCCGAACGCCTCGATGCCGAATTTCCAGCTGAGCAAGGACGACATCGGCGCGCTCTCGCATTACCTCTTCTCGCGTCCCGTACCGCCCGCCTTGCAGCACGCGGTCGAACAGGCGGCGCTGGAGCCCGCCGGCATCTCGGCGAACGGAAAGACGCTGTTCGCGGAATCGCGCTGCATCTCCTGCCACACCGTCGACGGCAAAGGAAACGGTTCCGCTCCGGAGCTGGGGAAGATCGCCTCGCGGGCGACGCCGGGCTGGCTGATCGCGTTCCTCCGCGACCCGCACGCCTTCAATCCCCAGACGCGCATGCCGCAGTATTCGTTCAGCGACCAGGAGGTCCGCGACCTGGTGGCGTACTTCGAGGACGAACTGCGCGATTTCGACGCCCCGAACAACATCCTCAGCCCTCTGCCTGTGAATCAGACTCTCGCCGAGGGCGGCGGAAAGCTCTTCAAGAACTACGGCTGCTTCTCATGCCATGGCGGCGTCGCAAAAGAGGGCGAGCGATTCGGTCCCGACCTCGACGGCATCGGCGACCGGCGGGCGGCGTCGCTCGACTTCGGCAAGCGCACCGATCTGCCGCGTACGATCGACGCATGGCTCGCTGCCAAGATCAACGTACCGCGTTCGTTCGCCGACGGACTGAAGATGCCGAAGTTCGCATTCGACGCCGCGCAGCGACGCGCCATCGTCACGGCGCTCCTCTCGATGCCGTCGAAGCCGGTTCCGGAACCGTATCGATACGCACCCGTGCAGCAGGCCAGCCTCGTTCCGGCAGGACAGATCGGCGAGATCGTGACGCGCTATCGATGCCTGTCGTGCCATCAGATCGGCAACCGCGGCGGTGACATCTCCACGGCTCCCCTCACCTTTGAAGGGAGCAAGGTCAATCACGAGTGGCTCGTGAAGTACCTGGCCGTGCCGTATTCGATTCGACCGATCCTTCCCGAGCGGATGCCGATTCTCAAGATCGCGCCGCAGGAGGCGGAGAAACTCGCCACCGCCATCGAGACTCTCTACGTCGACCCCGCCATTCCCGACGATCCGTTCGGCGGACGTCCCGCCTCAGATCACGACCCCGCCGAGGGGGCGCGGCTCTACACGACGCTGGGATGCCGCTCCTGCCACATCATCGGCAGCACCGGCGGCTACTACGGACCACCTCTGACCGACACCAAAGCGCGATTGAAGCCGGGATGGGTTTACCGATTCCTGATGAATCCCCAGCGCTGGCGCGCGGACATCCGCTGCCCGAACTACGGCCTGACCGATACCGATGCACTGCGGCTCACCGCCTATCTCGAGACGCTAACCGCGTCGCCGGCCGCTGCCGTCCGCGCGGGAAAGGAGAGTGCGCGATGAGAAAGATGTCGCGGTTTCTCGCCATCGCCTGGCTCGCGCCTCTGCTCGCGTTGGGATGCCGTCATCCCGAACGCGCGCGTTCCGCGGCCGCGCCGCCGCGGCCGACGCAATACCAGCTCCACCTTGGCAAGAGCGTCTTCCAGGCGTACTGCGTCCCCTGCCACGGCGATGCCGGTGCTGGTGACGGATCGAACGCCTTCAACCTCGATCCCCATCCGCGAGATCTCAGCGATCCGCAATTCCAGAAGACCAAGACAAACGCAGAGCTCGTGGACACGATCCGCCGCGGAGGTGCCGGCGTCGGCATGTCGAGCCTCATGCCGCCGTGGGGTCACACGCTCAACGACCGGCAGATCGAAGCCGTGGTGGCGTATGTGCGTTCGTTGAAGCGGTGAAAGTGCTACCCTCTTTCAGCACTTCACAAACTTCCACGGCGCCGCCCACGCCGGAGGCTTCGACATGTGTCATCCGCCGGCTAACGACATGGGCTTTGCCGTATGAGGACTGTCCCCCTGGCACTTCGCGTCAACGGCGAGGCCGTCGAAGTGTCCATCGCGTCGCACAAGACGCTGCTCGAAGTCCTGCGCGAAGACCTCCGTCTCACCGGGACGAAACACGGTTGCGAGCTCGGCGAATGCGGCGCCTGCGCGGTGCTGCTCGACGGCAAACCGGTCCTCTCGTGCCTCGTGCTCGCTCTCGAATGCGACGGCGCCGAGGTCGTGACCGTCGAAGGACTCGCCCACGAAGCGCGCCTCGATCCACTGCAGGAGGCTTTCGCCGATTACGGCGCCACCCAGTGCGGCTACTGCACGCCAGGATTCCTCGTCACGGCCAAGGCGCTGCTCGACGAGAAGCCGCACGCGACCCGCGGCGAGATCTCCGCGGCGCTTTCGGGAAACCTCTGCCGCTGCACCGGGTACATCCAGATCTTCGAAGCCGTGGAACAGGCGGCCGCGAAGATCGCCGACGCGCGCGAAGACGAGGTCGAGCGATGACTCCCCCGCTACGCGTGGTCGGCAAGCCGCGCCGCCGGGTCGACGGCCGCGCGAAAGTCACGGGTCAGACGCTGTTCGCCGACGACCTCTCGTTCCCGCGGATGCTGTACTGCAGGTTCCTCCGCTCGCCGCATCCGCACGCGAAGATCCTCTCCGTCGACACCCGCCGTGCAGCCGGCGCACCCGGCGTGCACGCCGTGCTCACGGGCGCCGATTTCCCAATCCGCTACGGCATTCTTCCCGTCAGCCAGGACGAGGAGCCGCTCTGCCGCGATCGTGTGCGCATGACCGGCGATCCGGTCGCGGCGGTCATCGCCACGACGGAATCGGAAGCGTCCTCTGCGGCCGAGCTGATCGAGGTCGAATACGAGCTGCTCCAGACCATCGCCGATCCACTCGAGGCGCTCGCCACCGCCGAGCCGCGCATTCACGACTACGGCGACCACGGGAACGTCCACAAGGCCGTGGCGCTGGAGTTCGGCGACGTCGAGCAGGCGCTGGCCGCATCGGACCGCATCTTCGACGATTTCTTCTTCTACGAGGGGAACACGCACCTCGCTCTCGAGCAGCATGCGTCGGTTGCGCTCCTCGATCGCGATGGAAAGCTCTGCCTCCATTCATCGACGCAGACGCCCCACTACGTCCATCGAGCGCTCGCACGCGCCCTCGATCTGCCGCCGCATCGCATCCGTGTGATCGCCACGCCCAACGGCGGCGGGTTCGGCGGCAAGACCGATCCGTTCAATCACGAGATCGTCGTGGCGAAGGCGGCCATGCTCACCGGACGCCCGGTGAAGATGACGCTCACGCGCGAGGAGGTCTTCTACTGCCACCGCGGACGCCACCCTGTGCTCATGCACTTCCGGACCGGCGTGAACAACGACGGGTCGATCATGGCGATGGACCTCGAAACGTTGCTGGACGGCGGCGCGTACGGCAGCTACGGCGTGGCGTCGACCTTCTACACCGGCGCGCTGCAGACCGTCACGTACCACCTCCCCCGCTACCGCTTCCGCGGCTGCCGCACGTTCACGAACAAGCCGCCCTGCGGCCCGAAACGAGGCCACGGAACTCCGCAGCCGCGCTTCGGTCAGGAGGTGCAGCTCGACAAGATCGCCGTGGCCATCGGCAAAGATCCGGCCGACCTTCGCCTGCAACAGCTCGCGCCCGCGCACTCCCTCACGGCGAACTGGATGCAACTCGGGACGGTGGGCCTGCGCGAGTGCATCGAGAAGGTCGTCGACGGATCCGGCTGGCGTTCGAAGTGGCAGAAGCTTCCCCACGGGCGCGGCATCGGTCTGGCCTGCTCGTCGTATCTCTGCGGCGCAGGTCTGCCGATCTACTGGAACGCCCTCCCCCACTCCGCGGTGCAGCTGAAGCTCGATCGCTCCGGACTGGTCACGCTCTTCTGCGGTGCGACCGAAGTCGGCCAAGGCTCCGACGACGTTCTGGCCGGTGTCGTCGCCGAGGTTCTCGGCGTCGATCCCGACGACATCAAGCTGGTCACCGGCGACACCGACCTGACACCGGTCGACCTCGGTTCCTACTCGAGCCGCGTCACATTGATGGCCGGCAACGCCGCCATTCAGGCCGCCGAACGTGCGCGCTCGATCCTCGCCGCGGCCGTCGGCGCGAAGCTCGGGATTCCGGAAGAAAGTCTCGTCTTCGCAGAGAGCCGTGTCTTCGATGCAGCCGATCCCGGGCAGGGAGTGAGCTTCCAGGACGCCGTCATACTCGCCGAAACCGCGAATGGGGCGCTGGCGACGATCGGATCTTACACACCGCCGCCATCGGCGGCGAAGTACAAAGGTGGCGGAGTGGGACCGTCGCCCTCGTACAGCTACAGCGCGGCCGTCGTCGAAGTCGAAGTCGATCCCTCGACCGGCTGGCTGCGCGTCGACAGGGTCTGGATCGCTCACGACATCGGGCGCGCCCTCAATCCGGTGCTCGTCCGCGGACAGATCGAAGGGGGCGTCTACATGGCGTTAGGCGAAGCCCTGATGGAGGAGTCGGCCATGCGCCGCCTTCCGCCGCGGCTGTCGCATGCGCTCGTGCACAAGATGCCTTCCATGCTCGAGTACAAGAGCCCGACGACGCTGGAGATGCCCGACATCGTCACGTATCTCGTCGAAGATCCGGAGCCCAACGGTCCGTTCGGCGCAAAGGAAGTCGGGCAGGGTCCGCTGCTCCCGATCATGCCCGCCGTAGCGAATGCAGTGTTCGATGCCGTAGGGGTGCGCGTCGACGAAGTGCCGATCACTCCGGAAAAAATCCTCCGTGCGATGAAGAACAGCGATCGGCGCGTCGGTCCGACGAAATTTCCGGCGATCCACTGGCCGGAAACCGTGCATGTCCCACCCCCCTGGGAAGGCGGCGACGGGAAAGCCACGAAAGACAAAGCGCCGAAATCGAACATCCCCCTTGCCGGAGCACAGACAGGAGTGTCTGTGCCACAACAGGCAGGGGTGTCTGTAC
Source organism: Thermoanaerobaculia bacterium (assembly GCA_017883215.1). GTDB lineage: Bacteria > Acidobacteriota > Thermoanaerobaculia > Gp7-AA8 > Gp7-AA8 > JAJXWV01. The sequence goes on from JADGOA010000168.1 coordinate 6,940, forward strand.
CACAGGAGAGCAGAACATGTGGCACAGACACTCCTGTCTGTGCCCCCTCCACTCCGGCGGAGGTGGTGCGCAAATGATGCGGGCCGGCAACTTCCGCTATCACGTCGCGCGCTCCGCCGCCGACGCCGCGGCCGTGCTGGCGGGAGAAGGCCCGCAAGCGATGCTCCTCGCGGGCGGAACAGATCTCGTCCCGAACATGAAGCGACGCCAGCAAACGCCCGCGGTGCTGGTGTCGCTCCGGCGTGCGGAGGATCTGCATGGAATCGCCATCAACGGCGATGTGACGATCGGCGCCGCGACATCGATCGCGGAGATCGTGCGCACGGCAGTGCTCCGTGAATCCCACAACGCGCTCTTCCGAGCCGCCGCGCAGCTGGCGACCCCGCTCATCCGCAACACGGCCACCATCGGCGGCAACCTCTGCCTCGACACCCGCTGCAACTACTACAACCAGAGCTACGAATGGCGGCGCGCCATCGATTTCTGCAAGAAGGCGCCGGGCCCTGAAGCGGTGGCCATCGACGATGCCCGCGCGAGCAACGCCACCTGCTGGGTTGCCCCTTCGAGCCCTCGATGCTGGGCCGTATCGTCGAGCGATCTCGCCCCGGCGCTGATCGCCTCGGGCGCGCACGTGAGGTTGCTCTCCGTAGAGGGCGAGCGCGAGATTCCTCTGGAGGCGCTCTATGCCGACGACGGCATGCGCTACCTGACCAGACGCCACGACGAAGTGCTGACGTCGATCCGCATTCCCGCGCAACCGGCGCGCTCCACCTACTGGAAACTTCGCCGGCGCGGCTCGTTCGATTTTCCCGTCCTCGGCGTCGCCGCGTCGATTCGCTTCGGCCGCGCCGGCGTCGTCGAAGAGGCTCGCGTCGTTCTCGGCGCCGTCGCCTCGCGACCGCTGCTGCTCGACGAATCGAGCATGCTCGTCGGGCACGCGCTTTCCGACGAGGCCATCGACGGATTCGCAGAGCAGGCCTCGATGCACGCGAAACCGCTCGACAACACCGATTTCCACATGACCTGGCGCAAGACGGTGGCGAAGACGTTTCTGGCCGGCGTTCTGCGCGAGCTCCGCGGCGACGATCCTGCTGCATTCCCCCTTCTGATGCGCGAAGCGGCTCGGCC
>JADGOA010000169.1 GCA_017883215.1 Thermoanaerobaculia bacterium
TCTCGAATCGAACGTCAAAATCCTGCGCACGCCGGAGTCCCTCCAATCGTTCGACGACCAGTGGACGGCAGCCCAGCTACAGGGCGGGGTCGTGTTCGAGACCGTGCACCGTCGCAAGGACGGCTCGGCGTTCCCCGTCGAGGTCAGCTCGCGCGCGATCGAAGCGAAAGGAACGACTCTCCGCCAAAGCATCATCCGCGACATCAGCGAACGGAAGCAGGACGAGCGGAAGATCATCCGACTGAGCAATCTCTATGCGGCACTGAGCCAGATGAATCAGGCCATCGTCCGCGGCAAGCAGCGCGACGGCCTGTTCGAGGAGATCTGCCGCGTTTCGGTCGAGTTCGGCCGCCTGCAGTTCGCCTGGGTCGGACTGGTCGACGAGGACACCGGAATGGTGAAGCCGGCGGCGCACTACGGCCGCGACGGCGGCTACATCGACGAGATCCGCGTCACCACTGATCCGGATCAGGCCACCGGCCGCGGCCCGATCGGCGTTGCAATCCGGCAGCGGACCAGCACGGTCATCAACGATTTCTTCGCCGACCCGTCGACGATGCCGTGGCGGGAAGCAGCCACCCGCGCCGGTTTCCGAGCCGTCGCCGCCTGCCCTCTCGTCTCCGGGGATCGAGTCATCGGCGCCCTCGGCGTTTACGCGGACGAGGCCGGATTCTTCGATGCCGAAACCATCGCTCTGCTCACGGAGATGACAGACGACGTCAGTTTCGCGCTCCAGAGTCTCGAAAAAGAGGAGCGGCGCCGCGCCGCCGAAGATGCCCTCCGTGAAAGCGAGGAGAAGTACCGACTGCTCTTCAGCAACGAGCAGGACGCCATCGTCGTCTTCGACGCCGACACCACGAGCATCGTGGAGACCAACGAAGCCTTCCTCCGGCTCTCCGGCTACAGCGAAGACGATTCCCGAAAACTGCACATCGGCGACCTCAGCGGCGACATGGAAGCGTCCAACCGCTCCATCCGCACCGTCCGGGAGCAGGGCGTCGACCGCGTGGATGCGCGCCGCCTTCGCCGCAAAGACGGCACCGAGATCCTGATCGAGATGGGCCTCAACTCGTTCGTCTGGCGCGGCCGCCGCCTCGTCTCTGCGATCCTCCGCGACATCACCGAGAGAAAGAAAGCCGAAGAGAGCGCGCTCCTCTGGTCGAAGGTCCTCGAGGACAGCGCCGAAGGCATCATGATCACAGACGCCGATCGCAAGATCCTCACCGTGAACAAGGCGTTCACGACCCTGACGGGCTATACGCCGGAGGAGGTCATCGGCGGCGATCCGAGGATTCTCAGCTCCGGCCGTCACGACGCAGCGTTTTTCCACGTCATGTGGCGCACCATCCGCCTTTCGGACCGGTGGCAGGGAGAGATCTGGAACCGGCGCAAGAACGGCGAGGTCTATCTGGAGTGGCTCTCCGTCACGGCCGTGCGCAACGCTGAAGGAGCGCTGACCCACTACGTCGGAATCTTCTCCGACATCACAGAACGAAAAGAATCGGCAGACCGAATCGAGTTCCTGGCCAGCCACGACTCCCTCACCGGCCTGCCGAACCGGCTGTTGATGACCGATCTGGTCCGTCAGTCGGTGGCCGCGGCACGGCGCAAAGGATCGATGCTGGCGCTGCTCTTCCTCGACCTCGACAGATTCAAGACCATCAACGACTCTCTCGGACACTCGATCGGGGACGATCTCCTTCAGCACGTTGCCGTCCGCCTGACCGACTCAGTCCGGGAAGGCGACACCGTGGCCCGCCTCGGCGGCGACGAGTTCCTGATCATGCTTCCCGAGCTCTCCAGGAGCCAGGATGCCGCCGTCGTCGCCGAAAAGATCGTCGCCGCCATGCGCGCGCACATCGTCATCGAGGAGCACGAGCTCGGGATCACCGCCTCGATCGGCATCAGCGTCTATCCGCACGACGGGGCAGATGTCTCGGCCCTCATCAAGAACGCCGACGCGGCGATGTACCACGCCAAGGAACGCGGCCGGAACAACTACCAGTTCTTCACTCCCGACATGAACGCGCGGGCCTTCGAGGCGCTGTCGATGGAGATGAGCCTGCGCGGCGCGCTGGAGCGCGACGAGTTCACTCTGCACTATCAGCCGCAGGTCCGGACCGACACCGGCCTCCTCATCGGTGCCGAGGCCCTGATCCGCTGGCAGCATCGCGACCTCGGATCGGTGCCGCCTTCGCGATTCATCCCCATCGCCGAGGAGCACGGGTTGATCGTCCCCATCGGCGAGTGGGTGCTGCGAACCGCCTGTAGGCAGGTCCGGCAGTGGCTCGACGAAGGACTGCCGGCCGTCCCGGTGGCGGTGAACATGTCCGCCGTGCAGTTCCGGCAGTCGGACCTGGCCGCACGCGTTGCCGCGATTCTCGAGGAGAGCGGTGTGGCCCCTCGATACCTGGAGCTCGAGCTGACCGAGAGCATCCTCATGCGCGACGCCGAGCAGGCCATCGCCGTGCTGCTCGAGCTCAGCAACATGGGGGTGTCGCTCTCGATCGACGACTTCGGCACCGGCTATTCGTCACTGAGCTATCTGCGACGGTTTCCGATTCACAAACTGAAAATCGATCAGTCGTTCGTCAGCGACATCCCGGGGAATCTCGATGCCGCGGCAATCGCCACCGCGATCATCGGCATGGGGCGGAGCCTGAAGCTGCGCGTCGTCGCCGAAGGGGTGGAGACGGAGCAACAGCTCACCTTCCTGCGCGGGCAGCAATGCGACGAGCTGCAGGGTTATTACATCGGCAGGCCGATGGAAACGGACAGGTTCTCGGCGCTGCTTCGCAAGGGCGGGCCTCTCGTCACCCCTGCCGCCGAAAAGTCAGGACTGCGCCTCGGGATACACTGAGGACCGCACCATGACAGATTCAACATTCGCCGAACTCGGGCTTCGCGACTCTCTTGTCGCGACGCTCACCACCCTGGGATACGAAGTACCGACGCCGATCCAGCAACGGACCATCCCGGTCCTTCTGGCGGGTCGCGATGTAATCGGCCAGGCCCAGACCGGTACGGGGAAGACGGCGGCGTTCGCGCTCCCGCTTCTCGAGAAGATCGACCCCAATTCGCGGCTGACGCAGGCACTGGTGCTCACGCCGACGCGGGAGCTGGCCATGCAGGTCGCCGACGCGCTGCACTCGTATGCGCACGGGATGGAAGGCATTTCGATCCTGGCGGTCTACGGCGGGGCTCCGATCGTGCCCCAGATCAAGCGGCTCGAACGAGGCGTGCAGATCGTGGTCGGCACGCCGGGGCGGTTGATCGACGTACTCGACCGCAAGAGCCTGCGCCTGGACGCAATCCGCATGATCGTCGTCGACGAAGCGGACGAGATGCTGAAGATGGGGTTCATCGACGACGTGGAGAAGCTCCTCGCCGCCTCGCCCCCGTCGCGGCAGATCGCGCTCTTCTCCGCCACGATGCCGGCGGGAGTGGTGCGCGTTGCCGAGCGGCATCTCGCCGACGCCGAACGGATCCATATCGAGCGGAAGAGCGTGGCCCCGCCCGACATCGAACAGCGGTTCCTGAACGTGTCGGAGGGGCAGAAGCTCGAAGCACTGACACAGATTCTCGAGCTCGAAGAGAACGAGGCCGTGCTCGTCTTCCGGCGCACGAAGACCGGCGCCGCCGAGCTCGCCGAGCGGCTGGAAGGGCGCGGCTTTGCGGCCCTGGCCATGCACGGCGACATGAAACAGTCCGAGCGCGAGAGCGTCATCCGGCGCCTGCGCGCGCGGCAGGTCGAGATCGTCGTGGCCACCGACGTGGCGGCGCGAGGACTCGACGTCGAGCAGATCTCGCACGTCATCAACTACGACGTCCCGAACGACGTCGAGGCCTACGTCCATCGGATCGGCCGCACGGGACGCGCCGGCCGCAGCGGCGTGGCCATCCTCTTCATCACGCCGCGCGAGCGGAAGATGATGCGTGAGATCGAGCGCTTCACCGGCTCGTCGATCAAGCCGATGAAAGTGCCAACGCGCGCCGACGTCGCCGCCCGGCGGGTCACGCAGCTGAAGGAAACGATCCGCAAGACAATCGCGGACGGTGATCTCGATCTGTATGTCGAGCTCGTCGAGCAGCTCGTCGAAGAGGGGACGCACGACATCACCGAGATCGCCGCAGCGGCCGCGCGGCTGGCCAGCGTGGCCAGGCCGATCGCCGCCGAGGCCGAGACGGAGCGCCGCGAGAGTGCGGAGCCGCAGAGCGCTCGGCCGGCCGCTTACGAAAGGCCGGCCAGGACGGCGATGCGCCCCCACCCAGCCGCCCCGCGCTCATCGACGTACGGCGATGCGCCGCGAGCCACGGCCGATCGCGGCACACGCTCCGCTGCCGATGCCGGGAAGGTCCGCCTGCGCATGGACGTGGGGAAGCGCGACGGCGTCCGCCCCGCCGATGTCGTCGGATCAATTGCCAACGAAGCGGGCATCGCCGGCCGGGACATCGGCCCGATCGACATTCGCGACGACGTCACGTACGTCAGCGTCCCCGCAGAATCGGCCGACCTCGTGATCAGCAAGGTCGCCGGCGCCCAATTCCGCGGCCATACCGTAAACCTCCGGCTGGCCGGGCCCGAGAGTGACGCCGCGCGTCCGCGGCGCGACGACCGACCGGCCCCTCGTCCCCGCGAATTCTCCGGACCGAGAACTGCACGCCCGGCCCCTCGCTTCGCGGGACGACCGGGCGGCGAGCGAACCAGCAGGCCGGGCGAGCGCAGCACGACCCGGCCTGCCGGACGAACGACAACCCGCCCACCCGAGCGCGGCGCCACCCGCCCGGCCGGCGCATTCGATCGCTTCGCCCGAAAACCGGGCGGCTTCGCTCGCAAGCCGGGCGGCCCGCGCGGCTCGACCCCAACGTCCGGCAGCCGCGGCAAGAAGCGGTAACGGCAGACCGCAGACCGCAGTCGGCGCCCTGCGGTCCGCGTCTAAACTGACCCGATGAGCTCACCCTCGCGCTGTCTGATTCCCGTCGCGTTGCTGATCCTCGCGGCACTGCCGCTCTTTGCCGAGCAGCGCGCGATCCAGTACGTCACCCGATTCCCCGCTCCCCAGACGCACTACGTCGAGGTCGAGGCTCGCATCCCCACCGACGGCAAGGCTGCGCTCGACCTGATGATGCCGGTCTGGACGCCGGGCTCGTACATGGTCCGCGATTACTCGAGGAACATCGAGAAGCTCGAGGCGCGCACGCCGGCCGGAGGCCTGCTGCCGGTCGAGAAGACGCGCAAGAACCACTGGCGCGTGACGACGGAGAGCGCGCCCGAGATCGTGCTCACTTACCGGACCTACGGTCACGAGATGAGCGTGCAGAGCAACTGGATCGGCAGCGAGTTCGCCCTGCTGCAGGGAGCGGCGACGTTCGTCACGCGCGCCGATGCTCTGAACCGGCCGCACGAGGTCCGGGTGGAACTGCCCGCGCAGTGGAGGCAGGCCATCTCCGGCATGCCGTCAACCGGTGCGAATCAGTTTCACGCCGCCGACTACGACACGCTCGTCGATTCGCCGATCGCCGCCGGAAACCCGAGCGTCTACGAGTTCGAAGTCGCCGGCAGGAAGAACGTCCTCGTCAACATGGGCGACCAGCAGCTGTGGGACGGTCCGGCATCGGCGCGCGACATCCAGAAGATCGTGGAGCAGGACCTGAAGCTCTGGGGTTTTCTCCCATACGACCGCTACGTCTTCTTCAACTTCATCGTGAACGCCGGAGGAGGGCTGGAGCACAAGACCTCGACGGTGATGATGACCCGCCCCAACGCGACGCGCACTCGCAACTCCTATCGGCGCTGGCTGGGGCTGGTCAGCCACGAGTACTTCCACGCCTGGAACGTCAAACGTCTCCGCCCGATCGCGTTAGGCCCGTTCGACTATGACCAGGAGGTCTACACGCCGAACCTCTGGGTCTCGGAAGGCTTCACCAGCTATTACGGAGATCTCGTCCTGCGGCGCGCCGGCCTGATCACGGAAAAGGAGTACCTCGACGACCTCTCCAACACGATCGAGCAGCTGCAGACGACCCCCGGCCGCCTGTCCCAGCCGGTCGATCTGGCGTCGTATGACTCCTGGATCCGCCTCTACCACCGCGACGAGAACAGCAACAACGTCTCCATCAGCTATTACACGAAAGGAGAGGTCATCGGACTTCTTCTCGACGCGAGGATTCGCGCCGCAACCGGCGGCCAGAGGTCGCTCGACGATGCCATGCGCCTCGCCTATCAGCGCTACTCGGGGGCGCGCGGCTTCAAACCGGAAGAGTTCGAGGCCGCCGTCTCGGAAGTCGGCGGCAAGGCCGCCGGCGACTGGCTGCACCGCATCAGCGGGACGACCGAGGAGATCGACTACGCCCCGGCTCTGTCGCTGTACGGATTGAAGTTCACCGAAAAGCACGACAAGAGCGAGCAGCAGAAAGAGGCCGAGAAGAACGACCCGCGCGTCTCCCTCGGCGTCGACACGCGCAACGACTCCGGCCGGCTGATGGTCACCGAGGTGAAGCGTGGCACGACCGCCTTCGACAGCGGCATCGAAGCCGACGACGAGATCCTTGCCATCGACGGCTTCCGGGTCATGCCCGATCAATGGCCGGCGCGTCTGCAGGACTACCGACCCGGCCAGAAAGCGACGCTCACCATCGCCCGCCGCCTGCGCCTGATGAGCGTCGACGTCACGATCGAAAAAGAACCGGAGAAGCTCTGGCATGTGGAGCGCGACGCGAAAGCGACCGACGCGGAGAAGGCGCATGTCAAGGCGTGGTTAGGCGAGTAAGCTTGATTCTTAACCTCCTTCGCACGCCTGTTCTGGCACCCCTCCGGGGTGCACGCGGATCGACGGTCTGCAATCCGGCGGTCGCCTGGCGGCGACCGCCGGCTACCGTCTGGCACCGCTCCGCGGTGCGAGCGTCTCCTCGCATCCGTTCGGTTCCGGGAGCGCAGCGAGCCCGCTCTCTGCCTCTGTGGTGAAAGGCCGCGAGCGCAATCGCGACAATCCCGATTTCTGCACAGACTCTCGCACGACACGGCTGCTCGTCACTGCAGTTACTGAGCTTTGGGGGTCGGGGGTCGGGCGCGAAACCATCGATCTCACCTCCGACCCCCGACCCCCTCGAGTCAGGTCTCGCGCCTCGTACCCGCTACACACGAGCCTCCTTGCGGCCCCAGCTCCCTCACACCACAATGCCGCCCGTGCAGCGGCATTTCCTCCTCTTCGTCGGCTCGGCCGCTCTCTTCATCCCACTGCTTCTGCTGGCCGACACTCGCGGCGCGATCCCGCAGGCCGCGCTCGGCGCCGCCACCGCCGCATTCCTCTGGCTGCTGGCCCGCCGATCGACCACCGAGCCACGCCAGATCGTCGCCGCGATCCTCATCGCCACGACCGGCGAGATCATCCTCTCCCTCGGCTGGGGGCTCTACACGTACCGCAATGCGCTCATCCCGCTTTACGTGCCGTTCGGCCACGGCGTCTTCTATGCCCTCGCCGCCGAAAGCGCGCAGCAGCCGGCGCTGCGCCGCATCAGCCGCGGAATCACGCGCAGCGTCCTCCTCGCCGGGAGTGCCATCGCTGCGGCCGGCCTCGTGTTCTTCCACGACGAATGGGGACTCCTGTGGTGGATCGCCGCGGCCGTTCTGGTGATGCGGTCGCGCAATCAGCTCCTCCTAGCAACCTGCTTCGTCTACACGATGCTTCTCGAATGGCTGGGCACGGCCATCGGCAACTGGCACTGGGCCGCGGTGGTCCCGTTCGTCGGCCTCCGATCCGCAAACCCACCGAGCGGCGTCGGGATCCTCTACATCCTTCTCGACCTCACGACGGTCGCCGTCTGCTCGGCCCTCTTCGGCACGTTCACCGCCTCCGCGGTTCCGGCGGCGGTCCCGGTCGACGGGTAGTGAGTCGACGCGCTCGTCCCGAGCCCGCGAACGGCCGAGGGTGCAGATGAAGCGGAGATGGCACTGTCATTCCGAGCCGGCGGAACCCCGGAGGGGTGAAGCGCGGCGAGGAATTCCCCGC
>JADGOA010000170.1 GCA_017883215.1 Thermoanaerobaculia bacterium
TAAGCGAGTAGCGAGCAGGAGGGCTCAGCGGCTAGCGGGTCGGGGACCGAACTTTCTGGTTCTGCGTGATACCCGCTTCGATCTGTGCTCTCCGTTCCCCTACTCGCTACTCGTCACTCGCTTCGTCAAGGCAACGACACGGCTCGCGTCGCCACGTTGTAGAAGCTGTCGACCGCCCGGACTACGATGTACTTGCCACCAATCGCGCTGCGGTCCAGGCGATAGGTCTCGTCGCCCGAATCGGCGACGCCGTCGACCGGAGCGAGTCGGATCCACTTCTGAGCGTCCGCCGAGTACTCGACCTTGCCGACGATCGAAAGCTTGTCGGTGACTCGCACCATGACGTCGTTGCCGCTCGTGGTGACGGCGATCTCCGGCGGTGTGTTGTCGACGACGAAGTCCACAGCTTCTTTCGTGTCGCTGAGTGGTTTGTCGGGATTGTCGGTGGCGTCGGTCGCAACGAGCCGGAGCTCGTACTTGCCGTCCGGCAGCTGCGACGTGTCGAAGTTCATCTGCGTCTCGTCGAGGTTCTCGCGCAGACGCAGCCACTTCGTCGATTCCTTCGGCCGCAACCAGAGGGAGTAGCGAAGGGAATCGTTGTTTTCGTCGTGAGCACGCCAGGTGATCGTGCGATATCCCCTGCGAAACAGCTTCTTCCCCTGGTCGGTCTTGTCCCGGGGCGCATCGAGGCTGGTGAAAATGCCGTACTCGTCGGGGTTCGTGGCCTCGAGCACCTGCGGCGAGGCTGGATAGGACGAGCCGACTACGACCACGGCGGGATCGAGGACGGTCAGGCTGTCGATGACAGGCGCGACGTTCCGGTTGATGTATCCGAGGCTCACCGAGTCGATGACGATGCCGGCGCTCGGCTTCGGCATCGTCAGTTTCCACTGCACGTACCGTCCCGCCGGAACCGCGGCCTGTCCCTCGGGCAACGGCGAGGCAGCGGACCATGCGGTCCACGTCGCGTCGGGCGTTTTGGTGTTGCCGCTCCGGAAAGCGATCGCTACCCGTCCGTCGCCGAGATCGTTTCCTTCAACGCGATAGTGGCCGAAATACGAGAAGCGATCGACGTCTTTGGCTGCGGACCGGTATTCCGCCTTCGAAGAGAAGGTGTTCTGCATGCGGTACACGGCGCCGCTGTTCGTGGTCGTGATCAGGGTGGTCGTGCCGTCGTTCGACAGCGACACCACCTGCTTCTCGGGAACGGTCGCGATGAGGGAGATCTCGCCGCTCTTGAATGAGTAGATCCGCCCGTGTGGTCCGCTCGACAGAAGGATCGATCCGTCCGGCCCGCCGGTGATGGCGTATACCATCTCTCCCTCGAACTTCCGCACCGTCTGCACGAAACCGTCGGGTGTGATCCTGTACAACTCGCCGCTTCCGGGCTGCGACGCGGTGGCGTCGTCGAACGAGAAACTCACCGTGGCCGACGGCGTCGCCTCTCCCTCCGCCTTTTCGGCCCCTGCGGCTGCAGACGAGGGAGCATTCGAAGGAGCCGTGGCTGTCGTCGTGGTGGCGGGCTTCGCCGTCTTCGGTGCGGCGGCCGGAAGCACGTTGCTGGCGCCGGCGGCCCATCCAGTGCCGTCGGCATCGATGTAGATCGAAGAGATTTCCGTCAGCGCCGAGTCGTACAGCGCGTGTGCGGTGCCATCGGCGCGAATCTCATAAATGCGGCCCTTGCCGGAGCCGCCCGCGAGGATCGCTCCGCCGCGTCCCACGGCGAGAGAGCGGAGGTGCGTCTCGGGTGCGGTGAAGATCACCTTCCCCTCGCCGGCCGCAGAAATTCGGAATAGCTTTCCATCCACGCCGGTGCCGGCAAGAAGATCTCCGTTCGGGGTGAACTGCAGCGCCCAGATGTACGCCTGCTTCGGATCGAAAAACACCGAGCTCTTTCCGCTGGCCGGATCGACGCGGTAGATCTTCCCGTTCGGCGACGTCGCCGCATAGACGGCGCCGTCGCGGTACGCCACTGCAAAGATTTCCGGCTCCGGCGCTTTGAAGATGGCCTTCATCTCCGTGCCGTGCAGCCGATACAGCTGGCCGGCGTTGCCGGTGCCGAGGAAATGATCACCATCCGGTGCAGCGGCCTGCGAAAGGACGAACGGATCGGAGATCGAGGCTACCTTCGTCACCGCGGGACCGGCCCTGAGCTCGCCGCGCGAAGTCACGGCGAAGCCCTCGATGTCGCCGGCAAGGAATTCGTCGATGGAATGGACGCGCCAGAACTGGGGGCCGACAGCGAATGCGTCGGCAGCGATCAACGTGATGAGCAGCGCGAAGCGGATGCGCATTGACTCCCTTTCGGAGTGCTGAGTCCTGAGTCCTGAGTCCTGAGAGGGCCGTCGCTCTCAGGACTCAGCACTCAGGACTTGCTTCAGATTTGTGGCTTGATGTCGAGATCGATCTTCAGCGCACCCTCGACGATATAACCGACAGGATGCGCCTGATGCTCGGGGGCGTAGTACTTGACCGGAGCCTGTGCGCCGTTGGTCGTGTCGCCGCTCACGACCGCATTCATCGTCGGAGGCAGGACCGGCAGGAACACTCCCGCCGTGACCGCTCCTTCGCCCGAGGAGTAGAGACCGACGGTGAGATCGGTGGAAGGGCGGAGCTGCTTGAGAACGGCGAGCACCTGCTCGAGCGTCTGCGGGTCGGGGGGGACCAGCAGGAAGTCGACCTGATTCATGGCCGTGCCGCTGCCGATCAGCAGATACGCGCTTCCCGGCGTCTGGTTCTCCGGCACCTTCACGTCGAACGTTTCGACGAACGGCTCCCCGCGGAACGGCTTCAACGTGGCGCGCACCTGGATGGTATTGCCCGGCGAGATCCGTCCGTTTTCCGGCGGGATGATCGAAGCGTCCATGAGCCTGGCGATGCGCAGGTGGTCATCGTGGTGGAGATGGAGTTTCACTTCTTCGATACGCGCATCGCGGAATTCGTTGGACATCAGATAGCCGGAGACGACGGCCAGATACGCCGGAATGGCGCTGCGCGCCTGTGCTCCCGCCCATCCTTCGCGCAACCGGACCGGCGGAAGACCCTGCATGTCGATCTCCGAGTCGAGCATCACCGTCCGCTCGCCCGCCCCGCGCTGAGCATTGGCCACCACCGTGTCGGCGGCCATGGCCAGGATCAGGGGCGAGAGTTGGGAGTGGCGGACGACGTTCACGTGATAAGTCCGCGCCGGACCGGAGCCGTCGACCGTGAGCGTCACCGGAATCGTATTCGCCTCCTGCCCGATCACACCCATGATCCCGCTGGAGCGGTCCTGCTCGAGCGCGCCCACGATTGCTCCGGTGTTCGCGACCTTGAACGAGCTGGCAAGGCTCGGCATGACCGTGACGATCTCCGATTGCGCCATCGGAAAGCTCACCGATCCGATGTCGAGGAACGGATGCCCGAAGGCATAGACGCGATCGCCGTCGACGTGTGTGACCGTGCCGGTCGCCGCGACGTTGAAATCGCCATTCAGGAGCACGGCTCCGATCGGGTCGCCGGGAGCGAAGGCCTTCTTCCCCGGCTGCTCCTTCGAAGCTGTCGACGTGCTTCCTGCCGGAACAGCGACGAAACCCATCTGATCGAGGTACTGTCCGAATCGCTGGACGGTCTCGGGAGCAAAGCTCGACAGCGACAGCGGGATGGCGATGGGTCGCGCGCCGGAGAGCGTGCTCAGCTGCCTGGCACCGAAGCTCGTGGCGATTTTCTGGAACACCGCTTCCGGCTTCGCGCTGCCGATGCTCTCCAGGAACTCCGCCGCGGTGACTCGCGGCGTCGCCGTCGCGATCACGTCCGAGGTGCTGCCGGCGCTGGCCATCTTGAGCATTTCGTCGATGGGGGTGACGCCCGCGACCGGTTCTTTCGAGAACTGCCAGCCATAGGCGAGCGCGCCGATCAGCTTGCCTTCGACGTAGATGGGCGAGCCGCTCATCCCGGCAACGACGCCGGCGCGACGGATCATGGGCGAGTCGACGTTGGCCAGGATGATGTTCTGGTCAGGGCCGATGTTGTGCAGCACGCCGACGATCTCGACATCGAACCTCTCGACCTTGTTTCCTTCGAAGACCGTCAGCCCGTAGCCCTTCATCCCCTTTCGCACCTGGTCGAGAGGCATGATCGGCTGGGCCGAGACCGCCGTGGCAATCAGGAGTATCGCGGAGATTGTGGGGATGAGCCTGCGCACGCGCATTTGAACAGACACCCGAGAACGTGCGATTCCCGCCGCCCTGTGACGAATCGGGCATTCTGCAGATCCGCGGCTGAGCTCCGTTGCACGACGAGGACGTCACAGCGGGTAGCGTGCAGCGGGTAGAGGGGGCCCACACGCTACCTGCTACTCGCTCTATTCGTAGCGCAGCGCTTCGATGGGGTCGAGCTTGGAGGCTTTGGCGGCCGGGTAGATGCCGAAGATGATGCCCAGCACCGCGCAGAATCCGACGGCCAGGACGATCGCCCACAACGGCGTGTGCACGGGCGGCAGCGTCACGAATTTCTTCAGGCCGAACCTCGCTGCCGTCGCAAGACCGTAACCGCCGGCGACGCCGATGGCACCGCCGAGACCGGAGAGCGCGATCGCCTCGATGAGGAACTGGATGAGCACGTCACGCCTTCGCGCTCCGATCGACTTGCGGATGCCGATCTCCCGCGTCCGTTCGGTCACCGACACCAGCATGATGTTCATGATGCCGATCCCGCCGACGAGCAGGGCGATTCCGACCACTGCGGACATGATCATGGTGACGTTCATCAGAACCGTCGAGATCGTTTTCATCAACTCTTCCTGAGCGATGATCCGGAAGTCGTTGGGCTCGCCTTTCTTGAGGTGATGGCGCGTCCGGAGCACCTCTGTCACCTGCTCCTTGGCCAGATCGATGTCGCTCCCGTCCTGCATCTGGAAGGCGAGGACGAGCTTGCGCATGTTCTCGCTCCCGAACATCACGGTGGCAGTCGAAAAGGGGATCATCACGATGTCATCCTGGTTGTTGCCGAACGTACCGCCCTTGGTCTCGAACACGCCGACTACCGTGAATGCAGTGTTGTTGATCTGGATGACCTTCCCGCCCGGCTCGGTGCCCAGCTTGAGCTTGTCCACCACTTCCGGCCCGACCACGCAGACGTGCTTTTTTCCCTCTTCGTCGAGCGGCGTGAAAAAGCGCCCGTGCTCGACCCAGTGGTTGGTCACTTCCTGATAGGTCTCGTTTACGGCGTACATCGTGGCCTGATGTCGCGCGTCGCCGAGCTTCATCTGCGCCGTCGCCATGTAGATGGGGGTGAACTGCTTGACGAACGTGGTTCCGCGCCGGACGGCTGCAGCATCGTCGACCGTCAGATCCGGCATCTTCTGCAGAAACGGATTCCGCTGCTCGCCGGGATCGGGATAGACCTCGAAGAAATTCGAGCCGATGCCCTGCAGGTCCTTGGAGATGTTGTACTGCATCCCCTGCACGAGCGAGACGACCGCGATGACCGAGGCCACCCCGATCATGATCCCCAGCACCGTCAGGATCGACCGAAGCTTGTTGGCCCAGATGGCCTGGGCGGCGATTTTTACGTTTTCGAGGAACATCGCGGGGGTGAAGTCCTGAGTCCTGAGTCCTGAGTCCTGAGTGATGCCAGCTTCTGCATTTCCCGCTCGACCGACGCTCGAAGTCCGCCGACTACGCGCCCGACCTCCTGTGCTTGCGTCATGAGCTCGTTCATTGTCTTCTCATCGATGTAGCCAACATCGAACGCGGTATACAACTGACTGCGGACTTCCGCGCAGGAAGACTTCGCGACCGAAAGGAACTGGTGGAACTCCGCGAGTCTGTTCCGCTCGAAACCTTCCGCGATATTCGAACCGATTGACAGCGCCGCGCTGCGAATCTGGTTACTCGCGCCGAAATCTATGGCGAATGGCCGCGACCGTGTAATTCGGTAGACCTGCGCCGTCAAGACGCGAGCCTTCTGCCAGGCTATGAGGTCTTCAAACCGGGTGATCCTCGACTTCACAACGTCATTGTCGCGCGTTCTCAGCAAGTCGAACCTTTTTCTACCTTGCGTAGAGTTCGCCGACTCAGGACTCAGCACTCAGGACTCGGTCACACCACGATCTTCCCGTCCCGAATGTGAATGATCCGTTTCGCTTCCCGGGCTACGTCGTCTTCGTGGGTGACCATGATGATGGAGTTGCCGCGGTTGTGAAGCTCGCGGAAGAGGTCGAGGATCTCACGGCCGGTTTGCGAGTCGAGGTTCCCGGTTGGCTCGTCGGCCAGCAGGAGCGACGGACGGTTCACGAGAGCGCGGGCGATGGCGACGCGCTGGCGCTGACCGCCGGAGAGCTCGTTCGGCTGGTGATGCATGCGGTCCCGGAGCCCGACCGCTGCCAGGGCACCTTCGGCAAGGTCGCGGCGCTCTGCACGCGAGATCTTCGCGTAGATCAGCGGAAGCTCGACATTGTGCAGGGCCGTGGTGCGGGCCAGCAGGTTGAACGTCTGGAACACGAAGCCGATCTTCTTGTTGCGGATGGCCGCCAGCTCGTCATCGCTCATCGACTCGACCGGGATCCCGTCGAGCAGGTAATGGCCGGACGTCGGCCGGTCAAGACAGCCGACGATGTTCATCAACGTCGACTTGCCCGAGCCGGACGGCCCCATGATGGCCACGTACTCGCCCGTGCTGATGATCAGATCGACTCCGCTCAGGGCAAAAATCTGCTGTGGGCCGAGCTCGTAGACGCGCTTCAAGTCGCGCATCTCGATCAGGTGCGCCGGCATGCTCTCCGCGACAGCACTCATGATTCCTCTTTCTTGTCCTTGGTCGGTTTCTGCTTTTCTTCTTTGGAGATTTCGACGGCCTCACCATTGCTCAGTTTTTTCAACGTGCGGAACGGGCCGGTCACGACCATATCTCCGATCTTGATTCCGGACAGCAGCGCCACGTGTATGGCATCGCTGATCCCGGTCCGAACCTCGACCATGCGAACTTTGCCGTCCTTCACCACGAATACGTATTTTTTCTTGGGAAGGTTCTCGTCCGAGGAGTCCTCCTCCCCTTTCTTCGCGTTCGGCACGCGCTCGACGACGCTCTGGATCGGAACGGCGACCGTGTTCGCGACCGTGCTGGTCACGATCGACACCTGTGAGGTCATGCCGGGGCGGAGGCGATCGTCGGCGTTGTCGATGGAAGTCTTGACGGTGAAGTAGCGAACGCCGCTGCCGGCGCTCTGGCGCACGTTGGCCGAGCTGCCGATCTCGACGACGTGCCCCTTGTACTCCTTCTCCGGGATGGCGTCGACGCGGATCGAAGCGGCCTGCCCGCCCCGGATCCCCACCACATCCGTCTCCCCCACCTCGGCTTTGACGAGAATGTCCGAGAGGTCGGCGATGATGGCGATGACGGAGCCGGGGTTGTTCATCGTCCCGGTGATGACGACCTCGCCCTCGCGGGCGTTCAGCTGCACCACTTTGCCGTCGATCGGCGACTCGATGGTGGTGTGGGAAAGGTCGTTCTCGGCCTGGACCAGGCCGGCTTGCGCCTGATGAACACCTTCCTGTGCCGACGCGTAGAGCGCCTGCGCGTTCTGGTAGTCGAGGCGGGCCTTGTCGAACAGCTCCTGCGCCTGAATGCCCTGCTGCTGCATATTCTGGGCGCGCTCGTAGATGAGCTCGGCCGTCGCCAGAGCCGATTTGCTCCGCTGGACTTCGATGCGTTGATTGGCGAGCTGTGAGCGCATGCGATCGCGCTGCGCGACGTAGGCGGGGCGCTCGAGCTCGACGAGCTTCTGCCCCTTCTTCACCCGGTCGCCCTCGTCGAAGTAGAGCTTCTCGATCTTTCCGATCACGTGGGCGCTGATGTTGACCTTCAGTTTCGGATCGATCTCGCCAGGTGCGGTGACGACAGCTTGGATGGTGCGGCCCTTAGCGGACTCCGCATACACCTTCTGCGCGTCGCCGTTGCCGCTGCGGATGCTGAAAAAAACAATGACGCTGATGACGACGACGGCCGC
>JADGOA010000171.1 GCA_017883215.1 Thermoanaerobaculia bacterium
CCCGCAACCCCGGGAGTGCGGGGGATCCTTCGCCGCGCTCCGCGCCTCCAGCGCTCCGCCGGCTCAGGATGACACACGCCGACAGCAGCGCGCCCCTGCAGATCAGTGTTGAGTGAACGCGTATGGCCCCCGTTGGGAGAGGCCAACCGCCGGGCCCTTTCCATCACGGCAACGCGTCTTTCAGCACGCGCGCGAACGCTTCGGCAGGATTGTCACCGACGCGATATTCCTCGGGAGGCAGCTCGTACTGAAAGAACGCGTGACCGTGCTTCGAGATCGTAACCGTCGCTGACCGCCGCTTGCGTCCGCGGCCCAGCCGTTTCAGCTTGCCGTTGAAATCGACAGTGACCTCCGCGTCGCTCGCGATCGTCACTTTGTCCTTCAAAGAGGCTTGAAGCTGGCTCAGGAGCTCCGCCTCGCCGCCGCGGAGCGCAATCGTCTTGACGCCGGCGAGCTGCTCCCGGAGCTGCTGCAGGGCCGCCTCGTTGCCGCCGGTCTCTCCCCGGCCGTCGCCGTATTTCAGCAGGGGCAGCGCCGGTTCAGCCGATGCCTTCTTTGGCGGTTCCGGCGTCTCGGTGTCTGACCCCTGGCCCCGCCTGGTCGGCTCGGGACTCAGGGACTGGCATGCTTCCGCGATGCCTCGATGAACCGCTCGACGGTGGCGAAATACTGCGATCCCTCGGCCGCCGGGATGCCGCTGTGACCGGCCGTTTCACTGACGAGCATCTGTTTCGGCACCCGAAGTCCGTCGAATAGCTCCTGGCCCAGGGCGAAGGGGGTCACCTCGTCCCTTCGGCCGTGCATCACCAGGACCGGAAGGTGCGCTGCATTCAGCCACCTCGTCGTGGGCAGCGCGTTGAGCGCAAGCCAGCCGAGCGGCAGCGGCGCGTACAGCGCATTGCCGAGCGCGCTCAGCGATGGGAATGAGTTCTCGATGATCACGCAACACGCCGCGTTCGTTCTGGCGACGTGAGCGGCGTAAGGCCCGCCGAGCGATTCGCCATACAGGACGATGTCCCGCGGGTTCGTCTGCCACGTCGCGAACTCGTACGCGGCGGCGGCGTCGAGGAACAGGGCGGTTTCGGCCGGCGATCCCTCGCTTCGCCCGTAGCCACGCCAGTCGAACAGCAGTACCGACACTCCGTGGGCGGCCAATCCTTCGGCGACAGGAGCCCGCGAGGTGATGTTCCCGGCATTTCCGTGAAACCAGACGATCAGCGGGGCGTTAGGCGCACGCGAGCGGATGATCCAGCCGTGCAGACGCACGTTGTCCGTGGTTGTGAAGAAGACGTCTTCCGGCGGGATCGGATAGGCACTTTTGTCCCACATCCCGAGGGGATGGCGCTCCGGATAGAACATCGAATTGCGGCGGACGAAGAGCGCGTACGCGTAGAGCAGGACGGCGACAACCACCGCCGCTCCGGCGAATGCGATGAGGCCACGCATGCAGGGGGCATTGTGTCACCGGGGGAATGGGGAACATGGTGGTGCTCGGTGCTCGGAGGTCAGAGGCTGGAATCGCGCGGCCCCAGCCTCCGACCTCCGAGCACCGACCTCCGAGCACCCAAACGGCGGGCATTGCTGCCCGCCGTGATGAAAACGCGAAGCGTGGGGCGGCTGCTACGAAAGCTTTTCCCAGTCTCCGTCGGGGGCGTCGAGGGCCAGTGCCAGCCCGCCGTCGGAGCCGACGAACACCGGGTCCTGCATGCACCGCACGGCGCCGCCGCCGACCTGCTTGAGGGCATCCTCGAGCGCCTGTGGCAGGCTGCGAATCAGGCCGCCGCCGCCCGACAGGATGATGTTGTTGCGGACGCGCTCCTGAAACTCCGGCTCCACGCGGGCCAGCAGGTCGAGCATCGTCTCGATGACTGGAGACAGGAGCGATTCGCACGCCGCCTTCATCTCCTTGGTGATGTCGAGCTCGGTCGGAACTCCCTTGATCGGCGCGGTGACGACGATCTTCTCAGGAGCCTTCCCGACGAAGCTGTGTTTTTCCTTCCATTCGCGAACCATGAAGATCGTGACGTTCGCTTCCGGATAGCGCTCTTCGACGAGCTTGAGCAATTGCGCGTCGATGGAGTCGCCGGCCACGGTGAGAGTGCGCTGATCTTCCTCAGTGGGGTAGCGGCCGCGCATGACGCAGAAGTCGCTCGTTCCAGCTCCGATGTCGATGATCATCGTGTGCAGCAACGCGTCCAGGCCGTATGCGACGGCGAACGGCTCCGACACGATGAGCAGGCTGTCCACGATGCCCTTCATGGAGTTGCGCAGGTACTGCTTGTTCGTCCGCAGCGCGGCGGCTGGGACGCCGACGACTGCGCGCACGTCCGAAGCGGCCACCTTGCCGCCGTTGGAGACGCCCACCAGGCCGAGGAGGTGCTTGAGCAACTCGCGCACGGCCTCCACATCTTTCTCGGAGCCCTCTTTCAAGAGGCCGCGTTCGAGGGGGCGGTGGAGGTCGAGCATGGTGCGGTTGGAGACGGCGTCGTGTCCGATGAGGACAGCGCGTTTGAGGACCTTCTTGGCGACCATGTCGGCAGGCCAGCCGACGTAGCTGTCGACGACGAAGCGCTCGCCGTTCGACCCGGAGATGGCGCTCCGCGAAGTGCCGAGGTCGATTCCGACGTGGAGGATCTCAGCCATGAATCAGGTTCCTTTCTTCTGTTGCGAGTCAGCAGAGCTCGCGTATGCGTGAATGCCCTGGAACAATGCTTCAGCGATGTGCTGGCGGTACTCCGCACGACGGAGCATCGCCACTTCGTTGTCGTTCGACATGCAGCCGATCTCGGCGAGGATGGCCGGCATGTCCGTGGCCACGAGCACGACGAATGGAGCGCGTTTAACCCCCCAGTTCTCCAGCCCGGCGTCGAAGTTGCGGAGATTGCCGACCAACTGCTGCTGGACCGCCCCGGCCAGCCGCTGCGATTCGCCGCGCCGTGCGTCGGCGTAGAGCCGGTCGAGCAGTTTGCGGAGGTCGGCCACCGAGTATCCGGAGACGCGGTTCTCGTCTGCGGCCAGCTTGTTCAGCGAGGGGTCGGACGTAGCGCCGAGGAAGTACGTCTCGATCCCGTGCGAGTCCGTGTGTTTGACGATCGAGTTCACGTGGATGGAGACGAAAATGTCGCCATCCGAGTCGTTGGCGATACGCGCTCGCTCCCGCAGCGGGACGAGCCGGTCGTCCTTGCGGGTGGAGACCACTTCGAATCCGTTCTTCTGGAGGATCTTTCCGAGACGGGAGGCGATGTCGAGCGTGACCTCTTTTTCGCTCAACTGCAGCAGTGTCGTCGTCCCGGGGTCGGTTCCGCCGTGACCTGCATCGATGATCACGCGATGGACCGACAGCTGGAGCGCGGCCGCGCTCACCGGCGTCGGATCGATCGTCGCCGGCGCACCGGGCAGGGGACGCGCTGCGCGGGTGATCACGATTTTGGCAGGGGCGATCGTGTCGTGAGCCGCAGTCGGATTCGAGGCGAGGTACGTGGTTCCGGCAAGAGTCAGGATCAGCAGCACGAGCGGCGACCGCCGAATCCAGAGCCGGAACGTTCGTGGGCCAGGGCGGATGGCACGGGGCGGCAGGCCTCGAATGGTCTCGAGGTTGTCCGCGAACGCCTGTTTGAGCAGGCGCCGCTTGACTCGATCCGATTTACCCTTCATACCCCGCACCCGGCTCTGGACAACTCGTAACTCACAATTCTAGTGTATTTTGGCGCGCGCGGGGCGGGGATGGCCGGAGAGCCCCGGCAGTCATCCCGCCGCGACGGAGGTCGGAATGTCGGAGAACAAAATCTACAAACTGGTGGAGATCGTCGGAACGTCGGACAAGTCGTTGAGCGATGCCATCGACAGCGGTGTGGCGCGAGCGTCCAAGACCTTGCGCAACATCGACTGGTTCGAGGTGACCGAGCTTCGCGGGCGGGTCAACAAAGGTCGCGTCTCCCAGTACCAGGTGAAGATCAAGGTCGGTTTCCGGTTGGACGAGTAGGCGGATCACCGGGTCGCCGGGTCACCGGGTCACCGGGTCGCCGGGTCGCCGGGTCGCGAGGTCGCGAGGTCACGAGGTGACTGGTGAGCGCTCAGCTCGCACTTGTCGCAACCTCAGTGACCGAGTGACTCGGTGACCCGGTGACCTCGTCACCTCCCCTACTCGCGACTCGCTACTCGCTTGCCCGGAATGAGCCGAGCGGCTCAGTCGTTCGCAATCCGGGCGTGTAGAATCTGGCGCTTCGTTTTCCCAGCGATCGCCCACAACCCATTGAGGAGTATCGATGACTGCAACACTGGAAGTGATGCATCCGTTCGACGCCGCACGAGCGGCTGGCCGCGAGCCGTTCAAGGTTCGCGACCTGAACCAGGCCACGCTCGGCCGCGCTGAGATTCGCCTCGCCGAGCACGAAATGCCCGGCCTGATGGCCATTCGTGAAAAATACGCGGCGAGCAAACCGCTCGCGGGCGCGAAGATCATGGGCTCGCTGCACATGACCGTGCAGACCGCCGTTCTAATCGAGACGCTGCAGACGCTCGGGGCCGACGTCCGCTGGGTATCGTGCAACATCTTCTCGACTCAGGATCACGCCGCGGCGGCCGTGGTCGTTGGACGGCTGGAGCGCGGCGGCACGATCGAGAAGCCACGCGGCATTCCGGTGTTTGCCTGGAAGGGTGAAACTCTCGACGAGTACTGGTGGTGCACCTCGGAAGCGCTGATGTGGCCGGACGGATCGGGCCCGACGCTCATCGTCGACGACGGCGGCGACGCAACGCTCCTGCTGCACAAAGGGGTGGAGTTCGAGGGACAGAAGCGCGTTCCCGAGTTCAATGATGCCGACGATCCGGAAGAGTGGGGTGTGATCCTGGAGCTGCTCCGGCGCGAGCTCGCCCGCGACCCGCAGCGCTGGACGCGCCTTGCCGCGCAGGTCAAAGGCGTGTCAGAAGAGACGACCACAGGCGTGCACCGCCTGTATCAGATGCAGGAAGCGGGCACGCTGCTCTTTCCTGCCATCAACGTCAATGATTCCGTCACCAAGTCGAAGTTCGACAACATCTATGGATGCCGGCACTCCGTCGTCGACGGTCTCAATCGCGCCACCGACGTCATGATCGCCGGCAAACTCGCCGTGGTTTGTGGGTACGGCGAAGTGGGCAAGGGATGCGCGCAGGCGTTGCGCGGACAGGGCGCCCGGGTCGTCATCACCGAGATCGACCCGATCTGTGCGCTGCAGGCGGCAATGGAAGGGTTCGAGGTCAAGCCTCTCGAGGCCGTCGTGGACAAAGCGGACATTTTCGTTACCGCCACCGGCAATAAGGACATCATCACCGCCGCGCACATGGAGCGGATGAAGAGCAAGGCCATCGTCGGCAACATCGGCCATTTCGACAACGAGATCGACATGGCCGGCCTCAAGAAGATTGCCGGCGTGAAGCGCGTCAATATCAGGCCGCAGTACGACGAGTGGGTCTTCCCCGACGGCCACAGTGTCCTGATCCTGGCGGAGGGACGTCTGCTGAACCTCGGTTGCGCCACGGGTCACCCTTCGTTCGTCATGTCCGCCTCGTTCACCAATCAGGTCCTGGCGCAGCTGGCGCTCTGGCGGAATAAGGGCGAGTACACCAAGGCCGTATACGTGCTGCCGAAGAAGCTCGATGAGGAGGTGGCGCGCCTGCATCTCGCGCATCTCGGCGTGGAGCTCACTGTGCTCAGCCAGCAGCAGTCCGATTATCTCGGCGTGCCCGTCGATGGCCCTTACAAGCCCGACCAGTATCGCTACTGAGTATCCATACTGCCTGCAACAAACGGCGAGTCGCAAGGCTCGCCGTTTTCGTTTGCATGAGAGAACCTGCTCAAACAAGAACGCAACTCATTGACAATTCTCCTCAATTGAACAAAGAATGAGTCCATTGAAGGGAGGAGTTCAAGTGCCTAGAGGAAGACGATCATCCACTGGTCTCCAACTGTCGCCCGGACAGGCCAAGTACGTTCTCGGCCGCCTCGTAAGCGACCGCCGAATCTCTGCTGCCGAGGTGAACCGCTGCATCGGTGAAATGCATCGCGAGATCGCCACTCTCGAGAAGCAACTCGAGGAGTTGCGGGAGGCGAGCGGCGGTGCCCGACGCGCATCCTTTCCAGCACCGTGGGCTGCCGCCCCTCGTGCCGCTGCACCGCGTCCGGCTGCCGCACCACGCGCCGCTGCTGCGCCGAAGGCGAGACGGCGTCGCCGTTCTCCCATTACCGCCGAACAGCTGGCCTCACGTCAGCTGCAGGGGCGCTATCTCGGCCTGATCCGCCAGATCCCGGCGAACAAGCGCGGTCAGTACCAGAAAACGGCTAAGGACAAGGGTCGCGAGGCCGCCATCAAGGAAATGAAGGCCACATTGAGAAAGTAACGACCACAATTCGCGAGAACCAGACGGGGCGCACGGATTTCGTGCGCCCCGTCCGTTTTTCATTAGAGAAGACGGTCGCGCTACACTGCCCGGCCATGCGCCGGCTGGCCCTGCTTCTCACCGTCTTGTCTTTCATTGCGCTGCCCGCCACGGCACGGTCGCGTGTCGTGCTGCTGCAGTTCTCCGACTATCACTCGCACGCTCAACCCTTCTACAGCGAGGGACGCGCCGCCCAGGGCGGCATCGCCCGCGCCATCGGGTACCTCGCCGCCGAGCGTCGCAAGGGCGCGCTCGTCTTCAACGGCGGCGACATGGTGAACAAAGGTTCACCAGCATGGTCCGACAAGTATCGCTGTGCCGAATGGTCCTGGTTCAACGGAATCGTCGACGCCATGGCCCTGGGCAACCACGATCCCGATTACGGCGCCGAGGTGTTCAATGGCTGCCGCGAGCCGCTCCACTATCCCGTTCTCAGCGCGAACACCGCGGGCTTCAGCGCCTCGGCGACATTTCGCGCGGGCGGAGTGCGCATCGGTGTCTTCGCTGTCGCCGGGTCCGACTTTCCTGCTCTGGTGAAGTCCTCCGGATTCGCATTCACAGACCGCGTCGCCGCCGCCCGTGAGATCGTCCGTGAGCTCCGCGATCGCGACAAGGCCGATGCCATCGTGCTCATCGGCCACGAATCGACCGAGGACGACGAGGCGCTCGCGCGAGCGGTGCCGGGAATCGACTTGATCTTCGGAAGCCACAGCCATCTCAAAGAGGAGCTGCGTCGCATCGACGGGACCAGGACGTGGTTCCTCTCACCGTCGCAGTACCTGACGTACATCAGCCGTGTGGAGATGACCTTCGACCGCCACAAGCTCGTGGCTGTGAGAGGGCGCCTGGTGCGGGTCGATGCGTCGCTACCGGTCGATCGGACCATCGCCGCGCGCGTCGCAACGATGCAGCGCGACCTCGAGGCAGATCCCGATTACGCGGCGCTGTTTCAGACCGTGGCGGTTTTGAAGGAGCCGATGACGGTCGAGCAGCTCGCCGCGCACGTCGTTGAAGTCATGCGGGAGCGCGCGGGCGCCGACGCAGCCCTCTCGACGGCGAGCTCCTTCCGGCAGCCGTTGCCGCCGGGTCGCATCACGATGGAGGACCTGCGCGCCTCGCTGCCCTATGACAACGAGATCGTCGTGAAGGAGATGCGCGGGATCGAGCTGAAGCGGTTGATCGCCGTCTCCGCGGCCCGGAAGGGGACGGACAACTACGCGTACATGACGGTGCCGGGGGCGATCGCCGATGATCACGTGTATCAGGTCGCCGCGACCGACTACGTCGCCAACGTCTCGCCGGTCTACGCTGAGTTTTTCAAGCAGGCGAGGCGAACGGGGCTGCGAGTGCGGGATGAATTTCGGAAGTCGATGTGAGACGGGCGGATGCGCTCAGCGGTCCACCGCCTCTCTTCGCCTCAGGACTCAGGACTCAGGACTCAGGACTCAGGACTCAGGACTCAGGACTCAGGACTCAGGACTCAGGACTCAGGACTCAGGACTCAGGACTCAGGAC
>JADGOA010000172.1 GCA_017883215.1 Thermoanaerobaculia bacterium
GCTTAGCGGCGGCCGTGAGGCCGCCGCAGCACCCCAATCCCAGCGTCGAGCGCGCGTAGCGCGCGACAGCTCAGGTCAACAAGTACCCCTCGTCGTACTCGACTCCTGCTTCCTGCAGAAATCTCACGAATTCATCGCGAAACGTGACCGCCCGATGGTGCGCTGCTCCTGCCCGTCGATGTAATGCGTGACGCGCTCCAACATCGACGGACTGACGCTGAATGCGCCGTATCCACGCTGCCAGGCGAAGCGTCGGCTCCAGAACCGTTCATGGACCCATTTCGAAGAATTCGCCTTGAGTTTATTGATGAAGTCCGCTACGGAAATCGTAGGGGGCAATGTCGAGAGCAGGTGCACATGATCGTTGACTCCGCCGATCGTCACGGGCGTCGAGCCAAGGTTCCGCGCGATGCCACCAAGGTAGGCGTGTAGCGGCGAATGAATATCAGGTGCGATGAGCGGCTGGCGCTCGTACGTGGAAAAGATGATGTGGGTGAAGATGGACGTGTAGCTGCGAGGCATGACGGTTCGACCCGTCTGCTCGGAAGTCCCCGGTGGATGGTACCTCGGAATCTCCGACCGCGGTTCTGTCGCGCGCTACGCGCGCTCGACGCTGGATTCGGGATCGAATACGGCGGCCTCACGGCCGCCGCTAAGCTCTGACGGCCGCTACGCGGCCTTTGCTGTCGAAGCATGCGGCCGGCGCTCTGCAACCCCCGCTCCGCGCTCTGCGGCCCCCGCACCGCCGTCCGCGGTCTGCGGTCCGCCGTCTGTCGGTCCGCGGTCCGGCGGTCCGCCTCGATTACACTTCACCGCGCCATGCGGAAACTGGTCTCGCTCGTTCTCCTTTTTTCCACGACGTTCGTTTTCGCGGCTTCGAAGGAGCCGGTCGAGGCGAAGCACGGGATGGTGGCTTCGACCAGCGAGATCGCCTCGCGCGTCGGTGTCGAGGTGATGAAGAAAGGCGGTAACGCCGTGGATGCGGCGGTCGCCGTCGCCCTGGCGCTCGCCGTCACCTGGCCTTCCGCGGGCAACCTCGGCGGCGGCGGATTCATGCTCATTCGGAACGCCGACGGCACCACCGAAGCGATCGATTACCGCGAACGAGCCCCGCTCGCCGCCACCCGGGACATGTACCTCGACGCGAACGGCAAGGTGGTCGAAGGCCTCTCCACGGTCGGCTACAAGGCCGTCGGGGTGCCGGGGACGATCGCCGGGCTCGCGCTCGCACACAAGCGTCACGGGCGGCTGAAATGGGCGGACGTCGTCGAGCCGGCGCGGAAGCTCGCCGCCGAAGGTTTTCCGGTCAACCAGTACGTGGCGCGGACGCTGCGCTCGAAGAGCACGACGAAGAAGCTCGCGCCGTTCGCCGAGAGCGTGCGCATCTTCCAGCGCAACGGCCGCTACTACGAGCTCGGAGAGAAGCTCGTGCAGCCGGAGCTCGCCGCGACGCTGGCCCGCATCGAGAAGAACCCGCGCGATTTCTACGAGGGGGAAACGGCAAAGAGGATCGTCGCCGACATGCACGCGCACGGCGGTCTGATCACGACCGAGGATCTGAAAGCGTATCAGCCCACGATCAGAAAGCCGCTGAAGGGGTCTTATCGAGGGTACGAGATCATCACCATGCCGCCACCGTCGTCGGGGGGCATCGCGCTGCTGGAGATGCTCAACATCCTCGAGCCGTTCGACCTCAAGGCCATGGGCTTCCATTCATCGCCGGAAGTACACACAGTGGTCGAAGCGATGCGCCGCGCCTTCGCCGACCGGGCCCGATATCTCGGCGACACCGATTTCGCAAAGGGCGTTCCGGTCAACGGCCTGGTCTCGCGCGCCTACGCGGACGAGTTGCGTAAGACCATCGATCCCGTCCGCGCCACGCCGAGCACACAGATCGGCGCCGACACCCCGATGTCGTACGAATCGAAAGAGACGACGCACTTCTGCATCGTCGACAAGGACGGCGACGTCGTCTCGAACACCTACACGCTCAACGACAGCTTCGGCGCTGGCGTGACGATTAAAGGCGCCGGGTTTCTCGTGAACGACGAGATGGACGACTTCACGTCGAAGCCCGGGGTGCCCAATTTCTACGGAGTGATCCAGAGCGAGGCGAACGCGATCGCTCCGAAGAAGCGGCCGCTCTCGTCGATGACGCCGACGATCGTATTGAAAGACGGGAAGCTGGCATTCGCGATCGGCAGCCCCGGCGGGCCGACCATCATCAACACCGTCTTGCAGGTGGTCCTGAACGTGATCGACTTCGGCATGGACATCCAGCAGGCGATCAGCGAACCGCGGTTTCACCATCAGTGGATGCCGGACGAGATCTACTCCGAGCCGCTGGAATTCAACGCCGACACCCGCGCGGCCCTCGAGAAGACCGGCCACGTCTTCCGGCAGAAACTCGAAGACCTCGGCGACGCCCAGGGAATTGCCGTCGA
Source organism: Thermoanaerobaculia bacterium (assembly GCA_017883215.1). GTDB lineage: Bacteria > Acidobacteriota > Thermoanaerobaculia > Gp7-AA8 > Gp7-AA8 > JAJXWV01. The sequence continues at coordinate 2,445 of JADGOA010000172.1, forward strand.
TCCGAAGACGGGGCTAAGGTACGGCGGAACGGACCCAAGGCTGGGTGGGGCGGCGGTGGGGTACTAGCCAGCTTCATCCCGAGCGGGTCAACGGCGCTTGCGACGATGGAGCGGAAGCCCCTGTCATTCCGAGCCGGCGGAACCCCGAAGGGGTGGAGCGCGGCGAGGAATCCCCCGCCACCCCGGGAGTGCGGGGGATCCCTCGCCGTCTTCGCGGCTCGGAATAACAGGTCACAACAGCCGTCACACTTCCCGCTCCTCTCCACTCCGATACAATTCCGCCGCCATGAATCTGGACAAGAGATCGCTTACCGCTTATGCCACCGATCAGCGCGAGATCTTCGAGAACGCGCTGAAAGAGCTCGTCGAGATTCCGTCCGTCTCGTCCGAACCCGACCGCAAGCGTGAGGTCCGCCGCTGCGCAGAGCGCGCCGCGCAGCTCGTCCGCGATTCTGGCGGCCAGGCGCAACTGCTCGAAACCGACGGCAACCCTCTCGTCTTCGGCCGCTTCGACGTCGACGCGAGCGCCCCCACGGTCACGCTTTACAACCACCTCGACGTACAGCCCGCGTCGCGCGAGACGGAGCCGTGGAACACCGACCCGTTCGTATTCACGAAACAGGGCGATCGCTACTACGGCCGGGGAACGACCGACGACAAGGGACCAGCCCTCTCCGCGCTATGGGGAGCGAAGGCGGCCCGCGAAGCCGGGGTGCGCGCGAACCTGCACTTCCTCTGGGAGGCGGAAGAAGAGATCGGCTCGCTGAGCTTCGATTCCGGCATCAAGACGCACGCCAGCGCGCTGGCCACCGACTCGGTGGTCGTCTGCGACACGATCTGGGTGGCGCGCGACGTCCCCGCCTGCCCCGCCGGCCTGCGCGGCCTGCAGGGATTCGAGATGACTCTCGAGACCGGTACGACCGATCAGCATTCCGGCGTCACCGGCGGCGTGGCGCGCAATCCGCTCGGCGAGCTGATGAAGCTCGTCTCGGAGATGTATGACGCCACGACCGGCAAGGTGAAGATGAAAGGCTTCTACGACGACGTCGTCCCGCCGAGCAGGCGCGAGATCGAAGACTTCAAGAACTCCGGATTTACGGTGAAGCAGTTCAAGAAGGACCACCTCTTCAAGTCCATTCGTACCGAAGACGCGGTCGACGTGATGAAACGCCTCTGGGCGATGCCCACCATGGAGATCCACGGCGTGGTCGGTGGATACACCGGACCGGGCATCAAGACCGTGATCCCGCCGCGTGCAACGGTGAAGGTCTCCTGCCGCATCGTGCCGAATCAGGACCCGAAGAAGATCCTTCGACTGGTCAAGGAATTCGTGAGACAGCGGAACCCCGACGTGAAAATCACCCCCGAGGCGGCCATGCTGCCGTACCTGGCGCCGACGACGGGGCCGCTCGCGGACGCGGTGCGCTCTTCGATGAAATTCGCGTTCGGCCGAGAACCGGTATTCGTTCGGGAGGGCGGCTCGATCGGAGCGGTCGTCTCGATGGAGAAGGTCTTCAAATGCCCGATCCTCTTCCTCGGCCTCTCGCTGCCGGAGCACGGCTACCACGCTCCCAACGAGAACTACGACTGGCGCCAGGCCTCCGGCGGCATGATCGCTTTCGCCAAGTACTTCGAGGAGATCTCGAAGCTCTGAGCCCTGCGGACGTCCTCGTCCGCCGCGGCCGGGCGTCCCGCGCCCGGCCGTATCCTCCGGGCTCGCGATCAGCCCGGTATCATCCCCGGCACCGCTCCCCTCCCCGCGCCATCGATGCACTCGCACGAGGCTAGGCGAAGAAGCTGGCGATCAGGAACGGCGAGGCGACGATCGCGCCGATGATCAGCAGAGGGATCAGCACTGCGAAGACGACCGCCGCGACGGCGATCAGAACAGCGACCTTCACCAGCACGACGACGAGAAGGATCGGCAGCAGGACGATCTTCAGCGGCAGGAGGACGAGGTGCCAGGCCAGCTTCAGAACGGCGCCGGCGATGACGATCCCGATGACGAACATCATGCCGACGACAGCGAGGGTGAACAGCGTGATGAGGGTCAGCATCTTCGGGCCTCCAGAGCATGATACGACTCCGGGGCCGACGGGTTGCGTTACAGTCGCGGCTGCCTGTTGAAGGCCCTGTGGCACCGACACTTCTGTCCGTGCGCGCCCGATTCGGCGGAGGGCAGAGGCAAGAGTGCCTGTGCCATTCACCCGATTACTGTATGATCTGGTCAATATTGACGGAATCATCAATGTCTGACAACTCCGACTGGATGAGCGCTGCCGAAGCCGCGAAAGCGCTCGGCATTCACCGCGCCACTCTCTACGCGTACGTGAGCCGCGGCCTGATCCGTTCGGAGGCTCTCCCGGGCAGAAGGCGCGAGCGCCGCTACTCGCGCCAGGACGTCGAGCGGCTCCGCCGCCGTAATGGCGAACGCCACGATCCGGAGAAAGTCGGGCGCACCCTGCAGTGGGGCGTGCCGATCCTGGAGTCGGCCATCACCCTCATCGCGGACGGAAACCTCTATTACCGCGGCCGCGACGCGAGCGGGCTCGCCCGGACGGCATCGCTCGAGAGCGTGGCGGCGCTGATCTGGAGTGGGAGCGCCGAGAGCGACGTCTCGGACACGCCGCTGCATGTGATCTCGGGCGCTCACAGCTCCGCGGAGCTGCCGTTCATCTCACGGGCGCAGTCGGTCCTGGCCGTCGTGGCCGAGCGCGACCCGCTCGCCTGCGACCTTCGCCCGCGCAGCGTGGCCTCGACCGGCTGGCGCATCCTCAATCTGCTCACCAGCGTCGCCGCCGAGACGGCGGAGCTGGACGAAACGGTGGATCAGACGCTCGCCGCGTCCTGGGCAGGGGGACGTGCCCGGGCTGCCGAGATGATCCGCGCCGCGCTGATCCTCTCCGCCGACGATGGCCTGAACGTCTCCGCGTTCACCGCCCGTTGCATCGCCTCCGCCGGATCGAATCCCTACGCGGTGGTGATCGGCGGTCTCGCAGCGTTGGAAGGAACCAGGCACGGCGGCACGGCCATCCGCGTCAATAACCTGCTCGAGGAGCTCCGGCGCACGCGCGATCTCCGGCGGGCCCTGTCCGATCGCCTTCGCCGTGGCGAAGCGGTGGAAGGCTTCGGCGAAGAGCTGTATCCGGCCGGCGATCCGCGCGCGGCAACCCTTCTGGCGATGCTGCGCGAGCGGTTTGGAAAATCGGCTGAGCTGGCGTTCGCCGAGTCGCTCGCCGCGGCCGGCCAGTCGCTCACCGGAGAAAAACCGACATTCGATTTCTCGCTGGCCGCGCTCTGCCGCGTCCTTCGCCTGCCTCCCGGCACGCCGCTGACGCTCCTCGCCATCGGCCGCACCATCGGCTGGATCGGCCACGCCATCGAGCAGTACGCCCTCGACGCGATGATCCGCCCGAGAGCACGCTACGTGGGCGACGCCCCATAGGAGTACCGGCATCCTGCCCGCCTGCCGGCGGGCTTCCAGTTCGATTGCGTATGTGCTCGCGAATCCCGAGAAAGCAGGCCTCAAGGAATGGCCCTACCGCGCGTCATACCCTGAGAGAATTGCACGCGTAATCGCTTGAGTCCTGCGGTCGTTATTCGCGCGTAGTCCCCATTCGTCGCCGGGCTGGAAGCCCGGCGACAGGCGGGCAGGATGCCCGCAGTCCTACCCGCTACCCGCTAGCCGCTACCGATTGGCGTACTGCTTCGCGTAGAACGCCTTGTACTCGGCGCTGCGCTCTTTGATGGCGCGCCACCAGGGCTCGTTCGCCACGTACCAGCGCACCGTGCGCTCCAGCGCATCGTCGAAGTCCGTCGTCCAGCGGAAGCCGAGGTTGTTGAGCTTCGCCGTATCGATGGAGTAGCGGCGGTCGTGACCCTGGCGGTCGCTGACGCGCTTGATCAGCGAGTCCGGCTTGCCGACGATCTGCAGGATCTTCTGCGTGATCTCGCGGTTCTCTCGCTCGTTGCCGCCGCCGATGTTGTACGTCTCCGAGTTGCTGCCGTTCTCGATCAGGAAATCGATCGCCGCGCAGTGGTCGTCGACGAACAACCAGTCGCGGATGTTCTTGCCGTCGCCGTAGAGCGGCAGCGGCTGATCGTCGATGGCGTTGGTGACGAACAGCGGGATCAGCTTCTCCGGATATTGGTACGGCCCGAAGTTGTTCGACGCACGCGTGACGACCACCGGCATGCCGTACGTCTGCGCGTACGCGTACGCCATGCGATCGCCGCCGGCCTTCGACGCAGAGTAGGGATTGCGCGGGTTGAGCGGATCGGACTCGGTGAACGATCCCTGGTCGATCGAGCCGTACACCTCGTCGGTGGATATCTGGATGAAGCGCCGCAGGTTCGGAGCGTTCTTCCGCGCCTCTTCGAGCAGCACCAGCACTCCGTGGACGTCCGTCTGGATGAACGTGCCGGCTTCCATCAGGGAGCGGTCGACGTGCGTCTCCGCCGCGAAGTTCACCACCACGTCGACGCCGCTGCCATCGACGCCCTTGTACGCCTCGGCAACGTCCTCTGGAGTGGCGATGTCGCCGTGCACGAACCGGTAGTTCTTCGACCCTTCGTACTCGGCGAGGTTCTCGCGGATCCCCGCGTAGGTCAGCTTGTCGAGGTTGACGACCTGCGCGTCCGCGCCGTACTTGTTGAAGATGTAGCGGATGAAGTTCGATCCGATGAATCCGGCACCGCCGGTGACCAGGTAACGCATGTTTTTTTCCCGAAGCGAGTAGCGGGTAGCGAGTAGGGGAACCGGCTGGCGCCCCTGCTCGCTACTCGCTACTCGCTTTTCTTGGCAATCTGCTCGAGCAGCTCGATGATGCGCTGATTCTGCGCTTCGACCCTCCGCTGCGACGCACGCGTGCTCCGCATCCACAACCAGCAGAGCACGCCGATCCCCGCAGCGATCACGATCAGTACGGCGATGCCCGTGAATCCGTCCATCGGCGAGCGCGCAAATGTACACGAAGGGGCCGTGCTGAACAAACGGTCGGAGTGCGGGCGTCTCGCCCGCCGCGATCGGGCGTCCCGCGCCCGATCGCCATGATCTTCACAGAAGCAGCCGGCCGTTGGAGTGCCGGCTGCGGGCGGCGAGACGCCAGCACTCCTCTACAATCCCGCACCCATGTACTCCTCGGCCGCCGGAGTCGAGTTCCGGCAACTGATCAGGCTCGCTGGGCCGCTGGCGCTCGCCCAGGCCGGCACCCAGATCATGAGCGTCGTCGATCTCGCCGTCCTGGGCCGTGTCGGACCGCGGGAGCTCGGCGCCGCAGGCCTTGGCACCGCCCTCTTCTTCTTTGCGGCCGTGATCGGCATGGGGCTGGTCATGGGGATCGATCCGATGATCTCGCAGGCTCTCGGCGCGCGCGATGAGCTGCGGGCGAGGCACGTCTTGTGGCAGGGCATCTGGATCGCGCTCGGCATCACAGCGATTCTGACGATCCCGCTCTTGCTCTCGCCG
>JADGOA010000173.1 GCA_017883215.1 Thermoanaerobaculia bacterium
AGTGACACTGTCATTCCGAGCCGGCGGAACCCCGGAGGGGTGGAGCGCGGCGAGGAATCCCCCGCCACCCCGGGAGTGCGGGGGATCCCTCGCTGTCCTACGCCGCTCCGCGGCTTCGGCAGCTCGGGATGACAGGCTTGGCGCGTGTCATTAGACAGAGGCTTCCGTGAGCAGCGGGGTGCCCGCCGCGATCAAACGGGAAAGATCTGTCGGTCGGTTCACGGTCTTTCAGCCGCGCGGGTCGGGCAAACGGCCGGTCAGTTCCGCCACGAGCACCGCGTCGCGCGCCAGGCGCTCGCCGATACTGGCACAGACCGCGTCGCAGACGCCGAGAACGCCCTCGTCGGTGATGGAACAGAAGACGGTGGTGCCCTCATGGCGGCGGGCGACGATTCCGGCCTCCTGAAGGATGCGTACGTGTTTGCTGACGTTCGGCTGTGTCGATCCGATCGCGGCCACGAGGTCGGAGATGCTCTTCTCGCCGCCCTGCAACTCCTGAATGATCCGGATGCGGACCGGCTCGCCGAGGACGCGGAAGCGTGAGGCAACCATCTCGACGGCGGCAGGGGAGAGCGGCATGTGGCGAATCCCAGCTTCGGTGACATACGTTGAAAGCATGTTGACAATATAACCACATGGCCATATAGTTGTCAACCGTAGGAGGTCAACAACATGAACGTCGAACGTTATCTCCGGCTCATTGCCGGGTCTTTCATCCTCATCGCCGCCGTCCTGGCCTGGACGGTCAGCCTCTGGTTTCTCGCCTTCATCGCCTTCGTGGGGCTGAACCTGGTGCAGTCCGCTGTCACCGACTGGTGCCCGATGATGGCCATTCTGCGGAAGGCCGGCGTACGCGACAGCGACGCGCCCGGGCGTGCGGCGGAGACGATCGTATGAGCAGACTGCACTTCACAGCGGCTGTCAGCCTGCTCGTCGTTTCCACGGCGTGGGCTCAGCCGCTGACCCTGCGGGAGGCCGCTGCTGAAGCGCTCAGCCGCAATCCGCAGACCGCCGCCGCGGCGGCGGAAGTCGATGCCGCCCGGGCCCGGCTCAACCAGGCCCGCGCCGCGTGGCTGCCGCTCGTCGATGCCAGCGCCAACTCCTCGCGAAGCGACAACCCCGTCTTCGTGTTCGCCTCTCTTCTCGAGCAGGGCCGCTTCGCGCCGCAGTATTTCGATCCCGCCTTCCTCAACGCGCCGCCGGTGTTCCGCAACGACCGCCTGACGCTGAACGTGAAATACGCGCTCTTCGATCAGCTCCGACGTTATGACATGAACGCTCAGGCTCGCCAGGGGGTGACGCGCGCTCACAGCTCCGCCGAAGAAACCCGGCAGCGCGTGCTCGCCGACGTCATCGCCCGCTTCTACGGCGTGACCGTGGCCGACCAGCGCCGCATCGTGGCCGGCGAAGCCGTCCACGCCGCCGAAGCCGCTGCCAAAGCGACGCGAGACAAGGCGCAGCAGGGACTGGTGGTCGAGTCCGACCGTCTCTCGGCCGAAGTCCAGCTCGCGCAGTTCCGGCAGCAGGAGATCGAAGCCCAGGGTGATGCCGACGTCGCTCGGGCCGCCCTCGCCATGACCCTGCAACGTCCGTTGTTGCAGCAGATCAGTGTCGACACGACTCTGCCGACCGGCGAGTTCCCGCCGATCGACATCACCGCTGCCACTGAGCAGGCGGTGAAGACCCGCGGCGAGATCGCGTCGGCAGATGCCGGCCGTGCCGCCGCCGAGCTCGGGCTTCGCACCGCGCGCGGATCGATCCTGCCGCGGGTGGACGCCTACGCATCCTGGGGTGCGAGCGGCTCCACGTTCGGCCATCGCAACTCCGACCACACCATGGGCCTCGTCGCCAGCTTCGATGTCTTCGACGGTGGCAAGTACGCGCGCATCTCCGAGGCGCGTGCCGGCCTCGAAGGGGCGAAGGCGATGCAGGCCATGATGCGCGACAAGGTGGTGATGGAAACCGTCACGGCGTGGCATCGCGCCAACGCCGCACGGCAGCAGCTCGAAGTTGCCGCCACGGCCGCCCAGCAGGCCGAAGCCGCCGCGCGCATCGTCCAGGACCGTTACGAGAACGGCCTGACCACCATCACCGAGGAATTGCGCGCCCAGACCGCACTGGTCGGCGCCCGCCTGGCCCTCCTCGCCGCCCGCCATCAATACATCACCGGATACGCAGAGCTCCTGCGAGCCACTGGAGGACTTCATGACATCGATCCGTTCCTTTGATCGCCGCGCCATCGCGGCAGCGGCCCTCTTCCTCGCGGCCTGCGGCAATGAAGTCGCGCACGAAACCGCAAGAACCGTAACCGCGCCGGTCCAGGTCGTCGAGACGACCGCCATTCCGGATACCCGCATCACCACCGGCACGGTGCGCGCGATGACCGTCAGCCCCCTTGCCGCAAAGGTCATGGGCAACGTGACGCGCGTGCTGGTCTCCGAAGGCCAGCGCGTCCACGCCGGCGAGCTGCTGCTCGAGATCGACGACCGGGAAGGGCGCGCCAGGACGCAACAGGCCACGGCCGGCGGCGGCGAAGTCGACCAGGCCATCTCCGGCGCCACTGCGGGAGTCGCGGCAGCGGAGGCGAACGCGACTCTGGCCAACGCAACGTACAAGCGTTTTGCCGCCCTTCGCGAGCGCGGCTCCGTCAGTCCGCAGGAGTTCGAGGAAGTCACGGCCCGGAAGCAAGGGGCGGACGCGCAACTCGAGCAGGCCCGGCGCGGCCGCGATGCCATGCTGGCCCGCCGCTCTCAGGCCCGGGCCGGGCTCTCCGAGGCCGAGACATTTCTCAGCTACTCGAGCGTGCGATCCCCGATCAATGGTGTGGTGACGGCGCGGATGATCGATCCCGGCGCCCAGGCCGCTCCCGGTATGCCCCTGCTTACCGTCGAAGATGATTCCCGGTTCCGGGTGGAAACGACCGTCGACGAAGATCTCGCCGGCATCGTGCACGTGGGCGACGCTGTGACTGTCGACGGTGGCGCGCAGCCGATTACCGCCCGCGTCACCAACATCGTTCCGGCAGTCGATCCCGTCACGCGGAGCGCTCTGGTGAAGATCGATCTGCCGCAGGGCTCCGGTCTCCGCTCCGGCACCTTCGTGCGCGTCGCATTCAAGGTCGGATCGCGGAACGGCATCATGGTTCCGGAGGCGGCTATCGTCCGCCGCGGGGAGCTGACCAGCGTCTACGTCGTCGATGGCGGCGGTTTCGCGCGCATGCGTCTCGTGGCCCTGGGCAGCGCCGTCGGCAACGCCGTCGAGGTGCTCTCCGGCCTCGATGCCGGAGAGAAGATCGTCCCGCAGCTGAGCAACGAGATCCGCGACGGAGTGCGTGTGGCCGCCCGAGCGGCAACGAAGACAGAAGCCACGGCTGTCATCCCGAGCTGCCGAAGCCGCGAAGCGGCGCAGGACAGCGAGGGATCCCCCGCACTCCCGGGGCTGGCGGGGGATTCCTCGCCGCGCTTCACCCCTCCGGGGTTCCGCCGGCTCGGAATGACAGGCGCGGCGGCGCGCGGAGGGTTGTCATGAAGCAGCCTATGGGCATTGCCGGGCGGCTCGCGGCGACCTTCATCGATTCGAAGTTGACGCCGCTGCTCATCGCCGCTTCGCTCCTCATCGGCGTGGGCGCCGTGGCCCTGCTCCCTCGCGAAGAGGAACCGCAGATCATCGTTCCGATGGTCGATGTTTTCGTGCAGATGCCGGGAGCATCGCCGCAGGAAGTCGAGCAGCGCGTCACCAAGCCGATGGAGAAGTTCCTCTGGGAGATTCCCGGAGTGGAATACGTCTACTCCACCTCCTCGGCGGGCATGTCGATGGTCATCGTCCGCTTCAAGGTCGGACAGGACGAAGAGAAGGCCATCGTGCGGCTCAACCAGAAGCTGCACGCGAACGCCGATCTCATCCCCCCCGGCGCGTACGGACCTCTGATCAAGCCGCGCTCGATCGACGACGTTCCCATTCTGGCCTTGACGCTCACGAGCGATCGCTACGACCACTTCACGCTGCGCCGTGTGGCCGCCCAGGTTCAGAGCGAGATCAAGCAGGTCGATGACGTTTCGGCCGTGCAGATCATCGGCGGTCTTCGCCGGCAGCTGCGCATCACCATCGATCCCGCCCGCGTGGCGGCGTACGGGCTCGCCCCCGCCCCGATCCTGCAGATGATCCAGCAGGCCAACACGCAGGCGTCTGCCGGCGCGTTTGCCTCGAACAACAAAGAGGTGCTCGTCGAGACCGGCGGCTTCATCCGCAACGCCGCCGACGCCGGGCGCGTCGTCGTCGGTGCCCGCAACGATCGCCCCGTCTACCTCGGCGACGTCGCGGCCATCTCGGATGGCCCGCAGGAGCCGGCCGATTACGTGTACAGCGGCACGAAGTCCGGCATCGCCCCCGCGGTCACGATCTCAGTGGCCAAGCGGAAGGCGACGAACGCCACCAACGTCTCCGAGGAAGTCATCAGGAAAGTCAATTCTCTCAAGGGGACGATGATCCCCTCCGACGTCAAGGTGCAGGTCACGCGCGACTACGGCGAGACAGCGAAGGAGAAATCCAACGAGCTGCTCTTCCACATGCTTCTGGCCGTGATCTCCGTGGCCCTGCTGATCGCGCTGACGTTGGGATGGCGGGAGTCCGGGATCGTGGCCATCGCCATCCCGGTGACGCTGGCACTCACGCTGGCGATCTTCTATCTCGTCGGCTACACGCTGAACCGTGTCACGTTGTTCGCGTTGATCTTCTCGATCGGCATCCTGGTCGACGATGCCATCGTGGTGGTCGAGAACATCGTTCGCCACCACAGGTTGCCGGAGAACCGCCGGCGGTCGTTGCGCGACGTGGCGGTCGAGGCGGTCGCCGAGGTCGGAAATCCGACCATCCTGGCGACGTTCACCGTCATCGCTGCAATTCTGCCGATGGGCTTCGTCCGCGGCCTGATGGGACCGTACATGCGGCCCATCCCGGTTGGAGCATCGGCAGCGATGCTCTTCTCCCTCGTCGTGGCCTTCGTGGTCACGCCATGGGCGGCGCTCCGCCTGCTGCGCAAGCACGCGGAGACGACGCACGGCGGAGAAGGATTCGCCACGCGCCACTACCGCCGGATCATGGGGCGGCTCATCGGTGAGCCGCGGCTCCGCTACGGCTTTCTGGCGGGAGTGACGATCGCGCTGGTGCTGGCGATGTCGATGTTCGCCTTCAAGCTGGTGCGCGTGAAGATGCTTCCGTTCGACAACAAGAGCGAGTTCCAGATCATCGTGGACATGCCCGAGGGAACGCCTCTGGAGAGGACGGCTGCGGTCACGCGGGAAATCGGCACGGCCATTTCCAGCGTGCCGGAGGTCGCCGACTATCAGATGTACGCCGGCACGGCTTCGCCGTTCAACTTCAACGGGCTGGTCCGCCACTACTTCATGCGCAGCGGGCCGAACGTCGGCGACCTGCAGGTCAACCTGCTGCCGAAAGGCGACCGCAAAGCGCAGAGCCACGAAGTCGCCAAGCGCGTACGCACCCTGATCGCGCCCATCGCGAAACGCTGGAACGCCAACGTGAAGGTGGCGGAAGTTCCGCCCGGCCCGCCGGTGCTGCAGACGCTGGTCGCGGAGATCTACGGCCCCGACTACGCCCGGCAGATCGCCATCAGCAAACAGGTGAAGAAGACGTTCGCTGAGACCGCGGGTGTGGTCGACATCGACTCGTACGTCGAAGACGACCAGACGCAGTTTCGTTTCGTGGTCGACAAGGAGAAGGCCGCTCTGACCGGCGTGACGCCCGAGCAGATCGACGGCACGCTGCGCCTGGCGCTCTCCGGCATCAACGCCGGCCTGGTGCATCAGCCTGCCGAGGAAGAGGACGTCCCGATCGTCGTGCAGCTGCCGCGCAGTCTGCGCTCGTCGCTGAGCAGTCTCCAGTCGATTCGCGTGATGTCATCGCGCGGTCAGCTCGTCCCGCTCGGATCGCTCGTCCGCATCGAAGAGACGATCGCGCCGAAGAGCATCTACCACAAGAACCTCATGCCGGTCGTCTACGTCACGGCCGACATCGCCGGCAGTGAGGAGAGTCCTGTCTACGCGATCCTGAAGCTGAATCGCGCGCTCGACCAGCTGAAACTGCCGGAGGGCTACTCGATGGAGCGCTTCGTGGCCCATCAGCCGTTCACCACGAACCGCTTCGCCATGAAGTGGGACGGCGAGTGGCACATCACCTACGAGGTCTTCCGAGATCTGGGGCTCGCCTTTGCCGCCGTGCTGGTCCTCATCTACGTGCTCGTGGTGGGCTGGTTCCAGTCGTTCAAGACGCCGCTGACGATCATGGCGGCCATTCCCTTCGCTCTGGTCGGCATCATTCCAGCGCACGCCGCTCTGGGAGCCTTCTTCACGGCAACGTCGATGATCGGGTTCATCGCCGGGGCCGGCATCGTGGTGCGCAATTCGATCATCCTCGTCGATTTCGTCGAGTTGCGGCTCGCGCAGGGGATGTCGCTCGAGGAGGCCGTCGTCGACGCCGGCGCAGTGCGGGCGCGCCCGATGATTCTCACGGCCGCGGCCGTCATCGTCGGAGCCATCGTCATTCTCTTCGATCCCATTTTCCAGGGAGTGGCCATCTCGCTCATGGCCGGCGAAGTCGCTTCGGTGCTGCTGTCGCTGCCGACCGTGCCGATCCTCTACTACATGAGCGAGCGGCGCCGCAGACGGCTTGCGAATGCGGAGCCGCCGATCAGCCCTGCAGTGCAGCCTGAGCCTGAGCCGGCGCTGGCCTGAGGAGATGCCATGAATACGATTCGAAAAATCATCGCGGGAACCGATTTCAACGAGCTGGCGACGGCCGCCGTCCGCTTCGGAGCAGTCATGGCCGAGCGCATGGGAGCCGAGCTGATCGTCGTCTACGCCGACTTGTTCGAGCCGCCGGCGGAGTTCACCAAAGGACAGGTGCAGCGGATCGCCGAGTCGATCCGGCGCTCGAAGGCGCGAACCCGCGAGCAGCTCGAGCGGTACGTCGCGCATAACGTGCCGGGGAGCGTGAAGAGCAGAGTCGTTGTCGCCGAGGGTTCCCCGGCCACGGCCATCTCGGCATTGGCCGCTGCCGAACATGCCGGATTCATCACGATCGGAACCCACGGGCGTGGTGGCCTGCAGCGGCTGATGATGGGGTCAGTCGCCGAAGCCGTCATCCGCGAAGCCGCTGTCCCGGTTCTGACGCTCACTGCGGCCTTCCAGGCGTCGTCGATTCGACGCATTCTCTGCCCGGTCAACGACAGCGCCGTGGCGGCGGCCGCCGCCGGGCGCGCTGCGGAGCTGGCCGAGTCACTCGGTGCCGAGCTCACGCTTCTGCACTTGGGCGACGGGACTCCGCAATTCGATCCGGCGGCTCTCGTCACGAACGCAGAGGTCCCGCCGATCGTCGTGCGGAAGGAGTCCGTTGCCGGAGTGCATCCCGCGGACGGGATTCTCGAGATGGCGGAGAGCGGCGCATACGATCTCCTGGTCATCGGCGCCGAGCACAGGCTGATCAGCGACGTGACGACCTTCGGCACCACCGCGGCCAGCATCATCCGCCACTCCAGGATCCCGGTGCTGACGGTCACGAGCCGGCAACACACAGAGGCGCGGCCCGGCGCGCGAGGAGACATCGCTCATGTCGTGTGACGGCAGCCAGTTCGAAATCGAGGTCCTTCAGTGCGATTTCTGCGAGTGCCAGTTCGAGCCGGGTGTAGCCGGCGTCGGGCCGAACCGCGAGCCGCGCTGTCCCCAGTGCGGCATGTGCACGGCCCATCCGGTTCCACCGGAAGAGGTGGGTGACTACGTCATCACGAGGGGCACGCGATTCGGGTGAGGCCTCGGCTGATCCCGCAGGCTGCGGGACAAGAAAGTGCCAGGCATCGGGGTAGACTTCCCGCGAAGGTAC
>JADGOA010000174.1 GCA_017883215.1 Thermoanaerobaculia bacterium
GGTCGGTCCCCTCGCCCCGCGGCGCTGGACGTGCAGCCGCGTGAAGCGAACGTCCGCGGGGCGAGGGGATGCAAGGGGAGTGGGGTACCGCAAACCTCGATTTTTCTTGGGAATCAGCTCGATTTCCTGTACCCCACTCCCCTTCATCCCCTCGCCCCGTGCGGGTCTGTTCAGCGCGCTCGCCAGGTTGGGAGCACGGGGCGAGGGGACCTGGGCGCACACTTGCGAAAGGGGGATCCTGACTTGGCGCGAAATCCCCGCATTCCTCGCTCGGGATCACAGAACGCGAGACTTGACAGGATACGCATAGAGAGAAAGGCCAAACTTCGCGGACCGCGGTCCGCGGTCTGCGATCCGTCTCCTCCTTTCTGCGTTCGAAACTCCTGTGCTATAAGCGTTTCGTCGAATAATGGCTGCAAAGAAGACCGCCAGATCGTCTGAGAGCGTCGACTGGTACCTGATCTCGATCGAGCGCCTCAAGCAGATCGGCTTGATCGCCTTCCTGATCCTGCTCGCGGCGGGGACGTGGTGGCTCGTCCGCCGCGAGCGCGGCAATCCGCGCACGAATGCCGAGACTGCCATCGCCGACGCGAGGCAGGCCATCAACGCACTGGCCTCGGCGAAGGAGCTCCCCGCCCATCGTATCGAGTTCGACCGTGCGCAGAAGAAGCTCGATCAGGCCGCCGCCGCGTTCGACAGCGGCAAGTACGCCGACGCCCAGGCAGCAGCCGTCGAGTCGCAGACGATCAGTCGCACCGCCATGAGCGGCAGCAGCGATCAGGAGAACGATGCCCACTTCATCGCCGTCGAAGGGGACGTTCAGTATCAGAAATCATCGTCCAGCGACTGGAAAAGAGCCGATCTCCGCAGTCCTCTGATGAACGGCGACTGGGTGAAAACAGGCGATACCGGATCTGCGGAGCTGATGTTCCAGAACGGTTCGATGTACACCGTCGGGCCGAATGCACTGCTGGAAATCTACTCACAGTTGAACCCGGCCACCAGCCGGAAGACCAACGCCGTGCAGATGCAGGTGGGCAGCGTGGAGGTGGCGACGACCTTCGACTCCTCGACCGTGAAGACACCCGGAAGCCAGGTCATCATCGATTCGGATTCAGCGACACAGATCGGCGTCGATGTTTCCAAGGCCACCTCGGTGATGGCCACGAGGGGAACCGCGTCCGTGACCTCGACGGCTGGCGGCCAGCCGGTGAAGGTCGCCGCCGGCGAGAAAGTGAACGCATCGCCGGCCGGCGCGCTCTCACCCGTGAAGAAGCTCGTCATGCCGCCTGCGCTCACCAGACCGGCGGACAACCAGGTTTTCATCGTCGCTCCGGAGACGAAGGTGGATTTCGACTGGCAGGCGTCGCCGGGAGCAGCGGCTTATCAGCTCCAGGTCTCGCGCTCGCATCTGTTCGTCTCGCTGGAGGTGAACTCGCGGCGTGAGAAGACCAGCGCGGCGGCGCGGGGCACGGCCGAGGGGACGTTCTACTGGCGCGTCGGCTCCGTCGGTCCGGACGGTGAGATCGGGCCGTTCTCGCAGTTCCGCCGATTCCGCGTCAGCGGCGGCCGGGGCAACGAGAGCGCGGCGGCGATGGGCGGCGACAAGACTCCGCCCGTTCTGTCCCTGAAGGCGCCGTTCAACATAGGGGGCCAGTTCTACATCATCGAAGGAACCACCGAGCCGGGGGCGACGGTGTTCATCAACGACGAGGAAGTCGATGTGGAGTCGAACGGACATTTCAAGAAACTTGTCAGCTTCAACAAGGTCGGCCCGAACGCCGTCGTGGTAAAAGCCGTCGATCCGGCGGGAAATCCAACGATACAATCTCAGACCGTGCTGGTAGAGGAGTAACTCTCGAGTGCTCAATGGTCAGTGATCGGTGATCAGCGCCTCGGCGCCTTTTTCAACTGACCGCTGCTCACTGATCACTTTCAGGGCAAACCTCTTGCAGCCGTGCACGTTCAGCCCGCAGTGCATCACGAAAAGGAATTCAACCAACAATGCCCTTCAAGTCCTTGCTCTCGATGTTCTCGAACGATTTGGCGATCGACCTTGGGACAGCGAATACTCTGGTCTACGCGAAAAACAAAGGCATCGTCGTCCGCGAGCCTTCGATCGTCGCCGTCAACAAGATCAACAACAACGTCGAAGCAGTCGGTAAAGAAGCAAAGGAAATGCTCGGGCGGACACCGGGCAACATCGTGGCCATCCGTCCGATGAAGGACGGCGTCATCGCCGACTTCGAAGTGACGGAGAAGATGATCAAGTACTTCATCGAGAAGGCGCACGGCCGGCGGTT
This sequence comes from Thermoanaerobaculia bacterium, assembly GCA_017883215.1. Lineage (GTDB taxonomy): Bacteria > Acidobacteriota > Thermoanaerobaculia > Gp7-AA8 > Gp7-AA8 > JAJXWV01. The sequence goes on from JADGOA010000174.1 coordinate 2,304, forward strand.
TCTGGTGAAGCCGCGCATCGTGATCTCGGTCCCGTCGGAGATCACGCAGGTCGAAAAGCGCGCCGTCAAGGACTCCGCCCTTCGCGCCGGCGCCACCGAGGTCTACCTGATCGAGCAGGCCATGGCGGCGGCCATCGGAGCCGGGTTGCCGATCACCGATCCGACCGGCAACATGATCGTCGACATCGGCGGCGGCACCACCGACGTCGCGGTGATCTCGCTGGCCGGCATCGTCTACTCGCGCTCCGTGCGCGTGGCCGGCAACGAGATGGACGACGCGATCATTCAGTACATCAAGCGCAAGTACAACCTCCTCATCGGCGAGCGCACCGCCGAACAGATCAAGATAGAGATCGGCTCCGCCTTCCCTCTCGACGAGGAGATGACCATGGAGATCAAGGGGCGTGATCTCGTGGAGGGTGTTCCCAAAACCCTGGTGGTGTCGGACGAGGAGATTCGCGAGGCGCTTTCCGAGACGGTGGCCACCATCGTCGAAGCGGTTCGCGTGGCACTCGAGCGGACGCCGCCCGAGCTGAGCGCCGACATCATGGACAAGGGAATCATCATCGCCGGGGGCGGATCGATGCTCAAGAATCTCGACAAGCGGCTGCGCGAAGAGACCGGCCTGCCGGTGACGCTTGCCGAGGATCCGCTGGCATGCGTGGCCCTGGGAACGGGGCAGATGCTGACCGACTTCAACCTTCTGCGGAAGATCTCGATCCAATAGGTCAAAAGCGAGTAGCGAGTAGCGAGTAGCGAGTAGGAAGGCGGCGGTTCCCTACTCGCTACTCGCTGCTCGCTACTCGCTCTCTCCGCTGGCAGGAAAACTGCTCAGCGACCGCATAGTTTTGTATGGCCGCATCCGCAGATGTCATCCCCCGAAGGCCGACGCTGCTGCTCATCGTCGTACTGTCGCTGCTCTTCCTTCTGATGAGCTTCAGCAGCCGTACCCGCGTGGTCGGCGAAACCCGGACGCTCTTCGAGCGCACCGTGATGACCATCCTCTCGCCGGTTCCGACAGCGGTGAACTGGGTCGGCACCACAGCCTCCGACATGTACCACGGGTACCTCGACATGCGACGATCCGTCGTCGAGAACGCGCTGCTGCACCGGCAGCTGGCCCGCCTCACCGCGGAAAACCTCAAGCTCCGCCAGTCTGCCGCCGATCTGCGCCGGCTCCGCAGTCTGCTGTCCTACTCTGACCAGTTCTCGATGCAGACGTCGCTGGCGCAGGCGATCATGCTCGACACCTCGGGCCCCTTCAAGTCGGTCATCATCGACCGCGGCTCCGGCGGAGGCGTCGAGATCAACGACACTGTCGTGAATGCAAACGGGTTGATCGGCCGCGTCGTTCTGACGACCAAGGACATGGCCAAGGTGCAGCTGATGATCGACAACAACTGCTCGGTCGGCGCGCTCATCGAGCGCACCCGGAGGCAGGGCGTGGTCCGCGGCAACGACGCCGGCGGAGCGCAGATGTTCGACGTCCCGGCACTGGCCGACGTTCAGGCTGGTGACACCGTTCTCACCGCAGGTATCGACGGGATTTTCCCAAAGGGCATTCCGGTCGGCACAATCGTCCAGGCGCAGAAGGGGCAGAATCTGTTCAAGAGCATCACCGTGCGCCCGACGGTCGATTTCGGGAACATCGAAGAGGTCATCGTCATCCACACGCGCAAGATTCCGCCGGAGATCGTGAGGTACGCGCCTTGAGGTGGCTCCGCTTCGTCGTCGGCCTGCTCATCGCCCTGACCCTGCATTCCCTGCTGGACAGCTTCTATCCGAACGCTCTCGGCTTCTTCGACCCCTATGTGATCCTGGTGGTCTACTACTCGATGGGCGGCAACATTCTCGGTGCCATCATCGCCGGAGTGGCAGCCGGGTTCGTCCAGGATGCGTTCTCTCTGGCCGTCTTCGGGCTGCACGCGTTCTCGCTGACGGTGTGCGCCTACGCCGTGGCGTACATCAACTCGCGCCTGGTGCTTCGCGGAACACTCTTCTTCGGCGCCTGCCTGGCCGGCGCAGTGATCGTCAACGAGCTCGTGATGTACATCCTGGTGAACATTCTTCTCCGGCAGCGCATCGAGATGTTCGAGCAGGAGATGCTCGTGAAGACGGTCTTCACGACTCTCTTCGGCATGGTGGTGTACCAGCTCCTGTTGTTGTTCCTGCGCGAGGAGCCGATCGAGGCCGTGCAGCGGCCGACCGGATGGTAACGACACATGCGCGTATATCGAGACGACCAGAAATTCATCAACTTCCGGATCAATGTCGTCCTGTGGGCGAACGTGATCATGTTCCTGATGCTGGGCGTGGCGTTCTGGTTCGTGCAGGGCCTGCAGGCCGACCGCTATCGCAGCCTCTCCGAAGCGAACACGCTGCGTGAGATCGTGACCCCCGCGAAGCGCGGCCTGATCATGGACCGCAACGGCAAGATCCTCGCCGACAACCAGGCCGCCTACCAGCTCACCATCGACCGCGTCATCCTCAAGCCGCTGATTCGAGCCGATAAATCGCACAAGGACCGCCTCTTCGCATTCCTCGCCGAGATTCTCGGCGTCACTCCACAGGAGGTCTCCAGCCGGTTCGACAAGGGCGCCGCCGCGGGCGGCATGCAGCCGATCGCCGTCGCCGACGACCTCACCATGACGCAGGTCGCCGGCATTCAGGCGCGTGGAATCAATTTCCCGGAGATCAACGTCGATCCCGTCCAGCGGCGCAACTATCCGTACAGCACGATGGGTTGCCACATTCTCGGATACATCGGAGAGGCGACCGAGAAAGACCTGGCGGCACGCAAGGACCTTCGCCTTGGCGACCTCATCGGCAAGCGCGGCGTGGAGTTGATGTACGACAACTATCTGCGCGGGAAGGACGGCGCGGAGTACTGGGAGTATGACAGCCGCGGCCGCCGGCTGGCCGAATATCGCAGCGCCCGGAAAGACGCCGTGGCCGGAGACAACGTCTATCTGACGATCGATTTCGACCTGCAGCGGCGCGCCGAGCAGTACTTCATCGAGAACGAATTCGTCGGATCCGCGGTGGCGCTCGATCCGCGCAACGGCGAAGTGCTGGCCATGGTCTCCTCGCCGGAGTTCAACCCCAACGTCTACTCGAAGCGCTTCACGTCCGAGGTCTACGAGACGATTCTGTCGAACCCGTTCAAGATCGAGATGAACCGCTCGATTCAGGGCCTCTACTCGCCGGGATCGGTGTTCAAGACCGTGATGGCGGTGGCGGGACTATCGGAGGGGGCGATCGGTCCCGAAACGACATTCGACTGCGGCGGCAGCGCGGTATTCTTCGGCCGCCGATTCCGCTGCTGGCGGAAGAACGGTCACGGCCCGGTGGCGGTCGAGCGCGGACTGAAGGAGTCGTGCGACATCTTCTTCTACAACGTCGGCGCGCGGCTCGGGGTCGACAAGATCGCCGAATACGCGAAGGACCTCGGCTTCGGGAACATCAATCAGATCGATCTCGACGGCGAGAAGGCAGGCATCGTCCCGTCCACCGAATGGGCGGCGCAGAAACAGCACCGCAAGTGGTATCCGTCGGAAACGATCTCGGTGGCCATCGGTCAGGGCGCTCTGGTCGTGACGCCGCTCCAGGTGGCGACGATGATGGCTTCCGTCGCCAACGGCGGAACCGTCTACCGTCCGCACGTGGTGCGCACGATCGAGCACGTCAACAACGACGCCTCCGTCAAGCGCTTCAAAGTCGAATCACAGGCTCTGCGGCGTCTGAAGCTCTCTCCGCAGGTGATCGACCACGTGAAGAACGGGTTGTGGAAGGTGGTCAACGAGCAGGGCGGCACGGCTTCGAACGCCCGCATCACCGGCCTCAACGTGGCCGGTAAGACCGGCACCGTGCAGGTCATCGCGCAGAGCGGCTGGTTCAGCACGGCGGGCTTGCCGTTCATCTACCGCGACCACGCATGGTTCGCCTCGTACGCGCCGAACGACAACCCGCAGATGGTCGTCGTCGTGTTCGTCGAGCACGCCGGAGCCCACGGCGGCACCGACTCGGCACCGCTGGCCAGGATGCTCTACGAATCGCGTTTCCAGCGGCAGGTCGCTTCGAACACGACGCTGGATCTCGCCAATCCCGAGACGATCGAGCGGATCAAGGAAGGGAAGCTCCCGCAGCCGGGCATCGCGCCGAAAGCGCCTCCCGCGCCGGAAGGCTCCGGGCTCGGTCACTGATCATGCAGGCTCGCCTGGCACGGACCATCGACCTCAACTTTCTCGGCACGGCACTCGTGCTCGCCGCGATCGGCTGCATGCTGATCTACAGCTCCACCTATTTCAGCGATCCGGGGCTGAACCTGCTGCACAAGCAGTTCCTCTGGATCGGCATCGGCATCGCCCTGATGGTGATCTTCCTGATCGTCGATTACCACGTGCTGTTCGACATCGCGCCGATCCTTTACGCCATCGGCATGCTTCTGCTGCTCTACCTGATCGTCTGGGGCGAAGCCACCCGCCATCACAAGTCGTGGATTCACATCGGCAGCCTTCAGTTCCAGCCTTCCGAGTTCATGAAGGTCTTCACGGCCCTGATGCTGGCCCGCTTTTTCGACTCGAACGATCGCGCGTATCTCAACCTCCGGTCGTTCGTCGTCGCCGTCGGTTTCGTTCTTGCGCCGATGGCGCTGATCCTTCTCCAGCCCGACTTCGGCACGGCCGCGTCCTTCACTCCCCTGCTCTTCGTGGCCATGTTCTTTGGTGGCATTCGCTGGCGGGTGTGGGTGGCCATGGTCCTCATCGGAGTCATGGTCCTGCCGCTGGCGTGGTTCTTCTTCCTCAAGCCCTACCAGAAGGAACGGATCGTCGTCTTCCTGAACCCGGAGCGCGACCCGCGGGGATCCGGTTTCCAGGTGATGCAGGCCAAGATCGCCATCGGTTCCGGCGGCATTCACGGAAAAGGATTCAAACAGGGGACGCAGGCCAAGTATGGCTACCTCCCCGTGTCTCACACCGACTTCATCTTCTCCGTCCTCGGCGAGGAGTGGGGGTTCATCGGGGTCATCATCGTTCTGAGCCTTTACCTGTTCCTGGTCGTGCAGGCGCTGACATTCGCCAAGAACGCCCGCGATCGCGGAGGGACCTTCCTGGTCGTCTGTCTGACATGTTTTTTCATCTTCCACGTCCTCATCAACGTGTCGATGCAGATCGGCGTGTTGCCGACGACCGGTATCCCGCTGCCGCTGATCTCGTACGGAGGATCGCAGGCGATGACCAACTTCATCGCCATCGGCCTGATTCTCAACGTCGACATGCGAAGGTTCGTCAATACGTGACCGGCTGCTCCACCAGTTGCTGAGTTGCTCAGTTGCTCAGTTGCTCAGTTGGTGCTGAACGATGTGGCACAGACACTTTTGTCTGTGCATGCCATGGGCAAGACACGGGTACCGAGCTTCTTTGCCGGCACGGTCGCCAGTCTCTCCTGCCAACCCTGCGTTGCCGAAGTTCGAACCCAGCGACTCAGCAACTTAGTAACTCAGCAACTCAGCAACTGGTGGGTGGAGGCCTCAGTAACCGGGCGGGCGGCGGGTACGATCGATGTCGCGCCGTTCCTTT
>JADGOA010000175.1 GCA_017883215.1 Thermoanaerobaculia bacterium
AGCCACGACATCGCCTCGGTCAGCCGGCTATTCTGAGAAATCCTCGTGCGCCGCGAAGATTTTCGACGTTAGTAGTACAGAGGACCCCAGAGTTCTCGTCTTTTCTCCATGTTCTCCATGTTCTCTGTACTACTAACCTTGAGTTTGCTCGCGCGACGCGCAGAATTCTCCCGAAAGTGGTGGATGCCCTTTGGGTTGCGGGCGAAGCCCGCGCTGTGCCTCAGTGGTGAATTCGACCGTGCAGTCACGGCTCCAGATTCGATTCTGCCCGGCGGCTCAGGTGACGGAGGCCTGGAATGCGCGCGTGCGCCTCACGCGTCGACGTGATCTACTCTTTCGTCTGTGCCGACCCATGACAGTAGCCTTGTGCATGGAGGCTGCACTTGTCCGCGGAGATCACAATCATTCAATACCCGGCGCATCTCGAATCAGACGTCGTCCTTCGGAACGGCCGCACGCTCAGGCTCCGTCCTGTGCGGCCGGAGGACCACGACGCCATGCTCGACTTTTTCCGCGGTCTCTCCAGCGACAGTCTGCACTCGCGTTTCTTCGGTTCCCGCACGCCTGAATCGGCGCTCAAGGACACGCCGGTCGACGTTGACTACGAGAACGATTTCGGAGTGGTGGGCGAGGTTGGTGGCGAGATCATCGGCGTCGCGCATTACTATCGCTCACGCCTCGCTCCGAAGAGCGCCGAGGTCGCCTTTACGATCGCCGACCGCCTACAGGGGACGGGAATCGGAACGCGCCTGCTGGAAAAGCTCGCCGACGTGGCGCGTGCCAAGCACGTCGAGACATTCTTCGCCGACGTCCTTCCCGACAACCGGAAGATGATCGACGTCTTTCTCAGCTCCGGGTTCAACGTGACGAGAAAATCGGCGGATGGTGCGGTCCACGTGTCCTTCCCGATCGAGTCGACGGAGTCGTATGCCGAAGCGGCGGCGGTGCGGTCGCAGAAAGCCGCTTACGCGTCGATGAAATCGATCTTCGAGCCGCACACGATCGCGGTGGTCGGCGCCAGCCGCAGGCCTGAACAGCTCGGCACCAAGATCCTCACCAATCTGAAGACGACCGGTTTTCAGGGGCAGATCGTGGCCGTGAACCCGAAGGCCACCAACATCGATGGCGTGCCCTGTTTCCCGTCGGTGACGGCCGTGGACATCCCCGTTGACCTGGCCATCATCGCGGTCCCGGCCGAGCACGTCGAAGCGGTGATCGACGACTGCATCGAGAAAGGCGTGTCGGCCGTGGTGGTGATCACGGCCGGATTCAGCGAGACCGGAGAGGCCGGTCGCGCCGCCGAAGATCGTCTGCTCGACAAGCTGCGCTCGGCCGGAATCCGAATGGTCGGTCCGAACTGCATGGGCGTGATCAACACCGACCCGAAAGTGAACATGCACGCGACGTTCTCGGCGATCTATCCGCCGAACGGCAACGTGGCCATGTCCAGCCAGAGCGGCGCCCTCGGTCTGGCCATTCTCGACTACGCGCGGAATCTGAGCATCGGCTTTTCGACGTTCATCTCCGTCGGTAACAAAGTGGATGTCTCGGGCAACGATCTCATCCAGTACTGGGCGGAGGACGTCAACACGGACGTCGTGCTGCTGTATCTGGAGAGCTTCGGCAATCCGAAGAGGTTCGGCGAGATCGCACGCCGCGTGGCGCGGAAGAAGCCGATCGTAGCGGTGAAGGCGGGACGCTCGAAGTCGGGCGCGCTGGCGGCTCAGTCGCACACCGGCGCCCTGGCAAGCTCCGACGCGCTCGTGGCCGACCTGTTCCGCCAGGCCGGTGTCATCCGAACCGACACGCTGGAGGCGATGTTCGACGTGGCGACGCTGCTGGCGAACCAGCCGCTGCCGGTCGGACGCCGCGTTGCGGTGATGACCAACGCCGGAGGGCCGGGGATCCTGGCCGCCGATGCCTGCGAGGCGGGAGGGCTCGAGCTGTCGCAGCTCTCCGAGGAGACGACGCAGAAGCTGCGCGATTCGCTGCCGCCGGCGGCGAGCGTGCGCAACCCCGTCGACATGATCGCTTCCGCAACGCCCGAGGACTATCGCCGCGTCCTCGAGCTGCTGCTGGCGGATCCCGGCATCGACTCGGTGATCATCATTTACATCCCGGTCGAGGCGACGCATGCCGCCGCCGTGGCGGCAGTGATCCGCGAGACGGCCGCGAAAGCAAAGGGAAAAACGCTCGTGGCTACGTTCATGAGCGCGGTGGGCGTCCCCCGGAAGCTCACACCGGTGCCGTCGTTTCCGTTCCCGGAGCGGGCGGCGAATGCGCTGGGCCGGGCTACCCGCTACGCCGAGTGGCGGCGGCGCCCGGTCGGCGTGGCGCCGCAATTCGAAGACATCGACGTGGCCCTGATCCGCCAGGTGGCCCAGCGCGTTCTCGCGCGCGGCGGGGGATGGCTCGACGCCGATGAAGTGCACGAGATCATGCTCGCCGCCAACATCCCGACGGCCATGCTCGAGACGACAGCGAGTGTCTACGACGCCGTCCACGCCGCCATGCGCATGGGTTTCCCTGTGGCGGTGAAGGCGCAGGGACCGGAGCTGCTGCACAAGACCGAGGCCGGGGCGGTGAAGCTCGGCCTGCAGGACGAGCGCGAGGTGCGCGAGGCCTATCTCGAAATGCAGGGGCGCCTGGGCGAGCTGATGACGGGAGCCGTCGTCCAGCAGATGGTCGAAGGCGGCGTCGAAGTGATGATCGGCGCGACGCAGGATCCGATCTTCGGCCACATCGTGGCGTACGGTTCCGGTGGCACGCTGGTCGAGCTCCTGGCCGACGTCTCGTTCCGCATCCACCCGCTGACGGACGTCGACGCAGAGGACATGGTTCAGGAGACTCGTTGCTGGACGCTTCTGCAGGGGTTCCGGGGGACGAAGCCCTGCGACGCCGGCGCGATCCGTGATGCGATCCTGCGCGTTTCCGTGCTGCTCAACATCTGTCCGGAGATTGCGGAGCTGGACATCAATCCGTTGAAGGCGATGCCGAGCGGCGTGGCGGCAGTCGATGCGCGGATCCGCATCGAGCGCCCATCGCCGCAACCGCCGTCGAGGCGCGTGAGCTATTGAGAAACGCTCTATTCACACGCGCTCAGCACCACGCTGGGCTCGACGATCACGGAAGTCGTCACGGCGTTGGCGATGAGGCAGTCGCGGTGGGCGGCTTCGAGGACGCGCAGCGTCTTGGTGGCGAAGTCGCGGCTCTCGATGACGATGGTCGGCCTGACGATCACGCGCGTCACCCGGTAGACGCCGTCGTCGAGCTCGAACAATCCCTCCGCCTCGCTGTAGTAGGCCTCGAGGGGAAGATGGTGTTTCTCGGCGTAGGTGGCGAACGTCAGGGCCAGGCAGGTCTCGATGGCCCCGACGAGAAACTCTTCAGGCGTCCATTCGGCCGGCTTGCCATCGATCTCCGGTGGATTGGTCACGAGCAGAGGCTGCTTGTTCTCGCCGGCCGTGAAGCGCAGACCACGGTGGCTGAGCCACTCCGCTGTCGTGCGGCAGGTGAAGGTCTTCGAGCGTGTCATCGTCGCGACGGTCATGGGAGTACTCCTCATGGTGCAGAGTCGTCTCTGCGGAGGAGGACTGCCATGCGAAGGGACACAGCGCGCGCGTGACGCCCGCTACGGCCGTTCTCCGCCGCTGCCGCCGGGTTCGACGATTCCCTTGCGGAGCGCGTATCCGACGACCTGCGCACGGCTGTGAAGGCGCAGCTTCTCGAGGATGTTGCGCACGTGAAACTTGATCGTGTTCTCGCTCACCCCGAGATGTTTGGCGAGCGTGCGGTTCGATGTGATGCCTCCCACCATCAGCTCGAGAACTTCGCGCTCGCGCGCTGTGAGCTCCTGGCCGTGCTCCTGATGTTGCGTTTCGGCAGCCGGCCGCGCGAACTCGTTGAGGAGCTTGCCCGCCAGCGCGGGTGTGAGCGCCGGCTCGCCGCGGCTGGCGCCTTCGAGCATGGCGAAGAAGTCGTCCGCCTCGAGGTTCTTCAATAGATATCCCTGCGCTCCCGCCTTGATGGCGTCGAACAGGTTCACCTCCTCATGGGACGCCGTGAGGATGATGACCTTTACGTTCGGCAGGTCCGCCACGATCGCCCGCGTGGCTCCGATGCCGTCGAGCTCCGGCATCGACAGATCCATCAGCACCAGGTCGGGATGCTGCTCGTGCGCGAGGAGAACCGCTTCGCGACCATTGCGCGCCTCACCGACGACCTCGTGACCCTGGGCCACGAGAAGACTGCGAAGACCGTCTCGAAAGAGCGAATGATCGTCAGCGATGAGGATGCGCACCGAGGCGAAGTATAAGGGCAGCGTGTAGCGGGTAGAGGTCACGAGGTGAGCGGGCGTGGTGCAACTGCCAGGATGGGGCCCGAATCCGGCGGACCTCGAGATTGACGCCCCTGATCCGGTATCGCCGCCCCAGACTTACCTCGTGACCTGGTGACCCAGTGACCTCGTGACCACGTGACCTGGCGCCTTACACGCTTTCGACGGGAAGCGGCATCGTGAACGTGACGTGGGTGCCCCGGCCGGGCGCGCTGTCGATCGCAAGCGAGCCGCCGATGCTTTCGGCGCGCTCGCGCATCGTGGTCAGACCGAACCGCGGGAACTCCCGCCGAGGAGGGGTGGTCACGTCGAATCCGGTGCCGTTGTCCGTGATGGTGACGAGGAGCGTATCGGCAGTGCGGCGCAGCTCCACCCTCGCCAGGTCGGCGCGGGCGTGCTTGCGGATGTTCGTCAACGCTTCCTGAATGATGCGGATGACCTGCAGCTCGACACCCGGCCTGAGCCGCAAATCGGAATCGATGGCGGCGTCGAGCGGAATGCCGCTCTGTTCGCGCCAGCGGTCGAAGAACTCGGTTAGTGCTTCGGCGAACGAGCGCTCCGGGCCGGGCAGAGTCCGCAATCCGATGATCGATTCGCGCACGTCGGTGTAGGCATCGCGTGCGGAGACGGCCAGCTCGCGCAATTGTTGCGAGGCCTCCTCCGTCCTGCCGCGGCGCAGGTATTCGTTCGCCGCCTGCACTTTCGCGTTGACGTAGGCCAGGACCTGAGCGAGTCCGTCGTGCATCTCGTGGGCGATGCGGATGCGTTCCTGAGCGATCGCCAGATCGCCGACCTGGGCATGAAGATGAGCGTTGTCGATGGCGATCGCCGCCTGCACAGCGAAGCGCTCCAGGGTTTCCTCGTCGTAAGCGGAGAAGGTGCCGTCGCCATCCTGCCGGTCGGCCAGATAGAGATTGCCGCGGAACGGCCTCTTGCAGACGATCGGCACAGCGAGAAGCGAGCGCATCGCCGGATGGTTGGCGGGGAATCCCTCGGAGCGCGGATGCTTCGTCAGATCCTCGAGGCGAAGGTGGTGACCCTCGTAAAGGACCTCGGCAAGCAGGCCGTGACCCACCGGCGGAGGACCGACGGCCTCGCGCTCTTCCTGTGTGATGCCGGAGGTGATGAAGGCCTCGATCTGTCCGGTGATGTCGATGACGGAGAGCGCGCCGTATTTCGCGCCGACGAGCTGTCTGGCGCGCTCGACGACGCGGTTCAGAACCGTGTCGAGCGAAAGGTCCGACGCCACGTCGAGGCCGGCGCTGTGGAGTGCCAGAAGCTCGCTGTTCTGCCGCCGCAGCCGGCCCTGCATCTCGTCGATGAAGCGGAAGATGACCAGCGAAAAGAGGACGATCGCCACCACCACGACGATGTCCAGCATGAAGCGCTTGCCGGTCGCGATGGGACCGACGACGGCGTAACGCACCCCCTCGAGCGCCAACACGGCCAGCACCGGTACGAGAATCGCGACGGTCTTGAGTCTTCGCAGAGTCATGGTTGAAGGCGGCGAGTAGCGAGTAGCGAGTAGCGAGTGGCGGGTAGGGGTTCGCGCGCACTTCAGGCGTCTCCCACTCGCTACTCGCTACTCGCTGGCAACACGCTACACGCTACCAGCTACCCGCTTCAATCACGGCCGCTCCAACTCCGCCGCGAAGACGTGAAGCGATGGCGCCAGCCAGCAATACGGCGCGACCTGCACGAGTCCGGCGCCGCTCAGGGCATTGCGGTACCACTCTGCCGGCCGGCGGATCAGCCCTTCGAGGTCGCCGATGATCTCGTCCTGGCGGGTGAGCGCTTCAATGAAAGCCATGCCGTCCAGCAGGCGGACGATCTCCCGAACGCCGGCGCGGATTTCCGCATCGCGTACGTAGTGGAGGACGTCCGAGCAGACGATCAGGTCGAACCTCGTCTCGATCTCGAGCGAGGGCAGCTCCCCGAACGAAGCCCGCCGGATGTTGCGCGACGTGCCGAACGTCTCCACCGCGTACGCGCTGGGGTCGAGTCCGCTGTATGCAATTCGTGGCCGCAGGGCACGCAGGTGTGCACGCCAGGCCCCTTCGCCGCAGCCGATGTCGAGCACGGACCGGACGGGACGGTGGAGGAAGTACTCGGCCACCGAAAGCGCCATCGTCACCTTCCGCCGCAGCTCGGCCTTCGTGGTCACGCGGTCGGTACCGCGATACCAGCGATCGAAATAGGCACGGTCGTATTGTTTTGACATCGAGGGCATCGTAGCAGGGGGGCTGAAGCGGTGATGAACCTGTAGGGACGCGCACGCCCGGGTTACGAGGTCACGAGGTCACGAGGTGATCTCGCCCCCGTCATGCTGAGCGAGAGAGGCTGTGCAGAAATCGAATTCACCACAGAGGCACAGAGAGCACAGAGACTGTTCCTGTGCCTTTCTTTCTCTGTGTCCTCTGTGTCTCTGTGGTGAAAGAGAGGCTTGGTATCGCCACGCTCCCGATTTCTGCACAGCCTCTCAGGAGGACCGACCAAGCAATCTCGTGACCTCGTGAACCCGTGACCCCCTCAGACATTGCAGCCACGGCTGGACTAGGGCATTCTTGAATGCAAATGAACATGCCCGTTTCCGACCCGCAGCATGAAGCGCTGCTCGCGAAGATTCCTCTGTTCGAATCGCTCACCAAAGACGACATCGTTGCGCTCAGCACGCATGTCGAGGAGATCGTCTACGAGGCGGGGGCCGTCGTCTTCCGGCAGGGGGAGGAAGGCTCGTCGCTGTTCGTCATCGAAGACGGCTCGGTCGAGATCTCACACGGAGAAGGGAGCGGCCACATCGTGCTGGCGACTCTCTTTGCTGGACAGTACTTCGGTGAGCTGTCGCTGTTCGATGGCGCACCGCGTTCGGCCACTGCCACGGCGGTCAAGAAAACGGGAGTGATCCGCCTCGACCGCGACGATCTCGTCGATTTCGTGAACCGCAACCCCGCTGCGGCTCTCCGGATCATCGCGGAGATGGGCGACCGCCTGCGGCAGACAAACGAGCTGATGTCGCGTCAGGTGGCGCGCAACGTCCTGGAGGAAGCGGAAGAGAGCCTCACCTACGGCCAGCGCATCGCCGACAAGGTCGCGAAGTTCGGCGGCTCCTGGCCGTTCATCTTCATGTTCGCCGCAATCATGGTGGTCTGGACGGGAGTGAATGTCGTCGGGCTCGAAACATTCGACCCCTACCCGTTCATCCTGCTGAATCTCGTGCTCTCGACCGTGGCGGCCCTGCAAGCCCCGATCATCATGATGAGTCAGAACCGCCAGTCGGCGAAGGACAAGCTGCTGGCCGAGAACGACTATCTGGTGAACCGGAAGGCGGAGCTCGAGATCACCGCGCTGCTCCGCGGGCAGGCCGAGCTCCTGGCTCGCCTGGCACTCCTCGAGCGCGATGCCGGGCGCCGGCCGGTCGATTCCATTGATCGGCCGACGCCCGTGCCGCCGCATGTCAGCGAGTAG
>JADGOA010000176.1 GCA_017883215.1 Thermoanaerobaculia bacterium
TTCAGCCCATGAAAACTCTGATTGCCGTCGTCCTCCTGGCCGCTTCGACGGCCGCGTACGCGGACGGGCATTTCTCGGCCGCCGACGTTCCTGGCGCCGGAATCCGCAGGCCGGGACGGATCATGATCCGGAACGACGGTCACGCCATCACCGCCTATCGCTTCTTCGGCGACATCCGCGAGGCGATCTTTTCGCTGCGGAGCACGCGCTCGCTCGCCTACCGGCCGTTCGGAGCCGCAGTGTTCGATTCGACGGCTTCGACCTCGAACGTCCCTGCGCATCTGACAGCGATCCTCGGGGATGCCGCGCGGACGCACGGCGTCGATCCGCGGCTCCTCGCCGCGGTGGCGGGGCGGGAGTCAGGATGGAACGCGCAGTCGGTGTCACGCACAGGCGCCTGCGGAATCATGCAGCTGATGCCCGCCACGGCGCGATACCTGGGCGTCGCGAACCTGTTCGATGTCCGCGACAACATCTTCGGAGGAGCGCACTACCTGCGCACCCTGCTCGAGGTGTTCCACGGCGATCTCGATCTCACTCTCGCCGCGTACAACGCCGGGCCGGGAGCGGTGCAGCGGTACGGCGGTGTGCCGCCTTACCCCGAGACGCAGGCGTACGTGCGTGCAGTGCGGGCGGCGTACGAGCGATCGCTTCGCTGAGCGAGTGGTGAGTGGCGATCAGCGAGTAGGGACGGCGTCATCACCGCTCCACCGGCCCTTGGCCGTTCGGCGGCTTCTAATGACACGCGCCAAGCCTGTCATCCCGAGCTGCCGCAGCCGCGGAGCGGCGGAGGACAGCGAGGGATCCCCCGCAATCCCCGGTTCTCCATGGTTGGCGGGGGATTCCTCGCCGCGCTCCACCCCTCCGGGGTTCCGCCGGCTCGGAATGACAGTGTCACTTCCGCTCCATCGGCCGCTGGCCGTTCAACGGCTCGGGATGACACGACTCAGCACCGAGCACTCGCTTCTACGACTCTCCCCACTTCAACTTGTTCCGCAAGACGTCGAAGTAGTTCTTGTCGGGCGACTGCACGAGGAGAACGCGGTGCTCGGACTTCTTGACGCAGATGCGGTCTCCAACGCCGACGGGAAGCCCTTCCTGGCCATCGATGGTGAGATAGATGTCCTGGTCATCGGTGGGGTTGGCGATGCCGATCTCCACGTCGAGCTCGTCGGGAATGACGAGCGGGCGGTTGGTCAGCATGTGCGGGCAGATCGGCGTGATGACCACCGCCCCCATGGTCGGGTAGATGATCGGACCGCCGGCCGAGAGGTTGTACGCCGTCGAGCCGGTGGGAGTCGCCACGATCAGTCCATCGGCGCGGAACGTCGACACGAAGAGGCCCGCCACCGTCACCTTCATCTCGATGATGCGGGCGAGGGCGCTCTTGTTGATGGCAGCGTCGTTGAGCGCGCGGTAGTGGTGATCCTCGCGGCCGGGTCCTTCGACAGTGACATCGAGCGTGACGCGCGGCTCGACGAGAAAATCGCCTGACAGGACGCGTTCGAGCATCTCCGGAAACTCCTCCACACGCACTTCGGTGAGGAATCCGAGCCTGCCCATGTTCACGCCCAGGATGGGGACGTCGGGGGGAGCGTGGCGGGCCAGGGCCAGCAGGGTGCCGTCGCCGCCGAATGTGATCAGGAAATCGGAGTGGATCCCGAGGTCCGCCTTCAGGTAGCACTTCGCCGCGCCGCCCATGGCCGCAGCGGTGTGCTCGTCGAAGCAGACGTCAAGGCCTCGCCTGGACAGATCTTCGGCGATGTACCTGGCGTACTGCACTGCCGACGGAGAGGTGATCTTCGCGCTGATGCCGATCGTGCGCATGGTGTTTTGAGTGATCAGTGATCAGTGATACCGATCGACTTCGCCTCCGGTGACTCGTCGAGATCGGGAAAGGAACCGGCGCAGATGAAGAGGACGTTGGAGATGTCGATCTCGACGTAATCGTACTTGTTCCAGTGCGCGGTGACGTTCAGCGGAACGAAGATCTTGTTGCCTTCCAGGATTTTGAGCAGCGCCTGCTGCACCCCTTCGCCGCCGATGTCGCGCGAGCCGGCACCGGTCCGGGCGCCGCCGGAGCGGCGGGCGATCTTGTCGATCTCGTCGATGAAGACGATGCCGTTCTCCGCCGCGTCGACGTTCTGGTTCGTGGCGTAGAGCAGACGGCCGATCGCGACCTCCACGTCCTCTCCGTAGTAGCCGGCCTCCGTGAACGCGGTGGCGTCGTTGTACGCGAACGGCACGTCGAGAATCTTCGCCAGCGTCCGCGCCAGATACGTCTTGCCCGAGCCGGACGGGCCCATCATCAGGATGTTCGACTTGCGGATGGTGGTGTCGCCGCCGAACTTCAGATACTCGATGCGCTTGAGATGGTTGTAGGCGGCGATGGCCAGGACTTCCTTGGCGTGCCGCTGGCCGACGACGTAGTGATCGAGCTGTTCGAAGATCCGGCGCGGGGTGACGTGCAGGAAGCGATAGATCTCACGCTTTTCCTTCATGGCGCCGGTCGATCGAGTATAGCACCCGGGATTTTTGGACCGCGATCCGCGGTCCACGGTCTGCGATCCGCGGTCTGCCGTCTGAGACCTGTCTGCTCCCGCGGCGGCGCAAAGATTTTTTACGTCCTCTCCCCGACTCCTTCCGCCTAACCCGTTCCCGGTCAGCGATTTCACTCCGCGCCGGCCATGGCCGTCCCCTTGAACTGTGGTGCCGCCGAAGGAGGTGGTGCCGAAGAAGTCAAACGACGTGAAACGAAGAACGAGACTCGAGTGTGGATAACAGCCAGAAACGCAATCCAGTCACTGAACAACAAGACATACGACAACGAAAGGAGAAAAGACCCGTGAACAGGAAGTCCCCCATCACTTTCGCAATCGCGATGTTCCTCCTTGCCATCTCCATGAGCGCTTTCGCCGATGCCGCCCCCGCTCCCGCTTCGTCGAGCGTCGTCAACATCAACACCGCCGACGCGTCACAGCTCTCGCTGTTGCCCCGCGTCGGCGCCAAGGCCGCGCAGCGGATCATCGACTATCGCACCCAGCACGGCCCGTTCAAGAAGACCTCCGACCTGATGCAGGTCAAGGGCTTCGGCGATAAGAGCTTCAAAGCGCTGAGCGCGTACATCTCCGTCGACGGCAAGACCAACCTGACGAGCAAGGTGTCGAGCCCGCGGAAGCCGCGCAAGGCCTCGAAACAGCCCTCCACCACGGCCTCGAAGTAGAGGCCGCCCGCCAACCGGGGCCGCCGCGAGGCGGCCCCCCTCGGGGCAGCGAGTAGCGAGTAGCCGGTAGGGGCGGCGGTCCTCAGCTCGTGAGCAACGTGTGCAACTCAGGACTCAGGACTCAGGACTTGGGACTCAGGACGGAGCGCCGTGTGCGCTCGAAAGGAGCCGGTGTGCGCAAACAGCGAGGGTTCACTTTGATCGAGCTTTTGATCGTCATGGCCATCATGGGTCTGACGGTCGGCGTGGCAATGCCTGCCTTCCTGACGCTGCAGCGGCGCGGCGCCACCCGAGCCGCTTCGGCAGAGCTGCGGGCGGTGTTTCATTCGGCACGCGCGCGTGCCATCGCCCGCGGCCGTCATGCCGGGGTGAAGTTCACGAAATCCGGAGCGGAGTGGTACTACGCGATTTACGAGGACGGTGATGGCGACGGCGTGCGCAACGACGACATCACCAGCGGCATCGATCGCTGCGTGGCCTGGCCACGACGCGTACTGACGGATGCGCGAGTGGCGTTCATCGCCCCGCCGCCTTTCAAGCTGAAGGATCCCGACGGGGATCCTCTCGGCCCGGCGAGCTCGCCCGTGCAATTCAACACGTCGACGCTCTGCTCGTTTTCACCCCTGGGGGAGTCGACGTCCGGAACGATCTACGTCTCCGATCGCGTCGGCGACGTCTATGCGGTCCGCGTCTACGGCGCCACGGCGAAGATCCGCACTCTCCGCTACAACCCCGGATCGAAGAAGTGGGAGTCGCGGTGAGCGGCTCACATCCCGGCGCGGCGGACTTCGATCTGCTTCGCTTCGTACGTCGGTATGAGCGACAGCGGATTGCGGCGAAGGAAGGAGTCATCGAACGCGTCGATCAGTACGCGGCCATCCATGTCGCGGCCGACCGGCAGCCCTGCCGCGAAGAGCAGCGTCGGAACGACATCGATGACGTACGCGGGAGCCGGATTCTCCGCGTGCGATACGACCGCCCCCTTGATGACGACGAAGCCGTCGTCAGCGCCGGACTCCTGCGACAGGAGAGACTCCTTCGCCACGGCCCAGGCAGAGGAGCGCAGCTCCGGAGCGTTCGGCCCGGACGGCGAGACCAGCACCAGCAGATGGTCGGGCATGTCGCGCGCCACTCCGCGCAGCAGGGCATCCAGCTGCTCGACGTATGCGCGCAGCGCCGCGCCACGGGGCGAATCCCGCGGCGGCAGATCATTGCGATAGATGTGCATCGCCCGCTGCGCCTGGGAGAACCCCTCCAGAGCGACCGCGCAGAGCTCGTCGTGATCGCTCTTCACGACCGTGCGCAGAGAGGCGATGGCCTGCTGATCGGCAGCCAGTCCGGCGAGCACCTGATCGCGGGCAGCACCAACGGTCGAAAATCGCTGCGCCAGAGCCCGCGGCACGATCTGCCCGCGCCCCCCGCGTACGTACCGCGCGGGGATGACGGTCGAGGCGCCCCCCGTCACCGCCGGCCAGTTGACGACCGCCGCGCCGAAAGAGATCCGCTCGAACAAGCTCCAGACGGGGAGGGCATCACCGGTCGGCAGCGGCGTCGAGATCCGCTGCACCGGGGGGATCAGGCCCCAGGCATGGAATCCGACGCCGCTCGGAACCAGCAGAAAACGATCCGACGGATCGCTGCTGTTGAACAGCATGCGGTAGGAGTACTCGCCGGTCACACCGTGCCGGTACGGCAATTTGCCCGTCGCCAGCGATGCCCACAGCGATTGCTGGCTGGTGGTGGGGAAGGGCTGCATTCTGGCGAAGTACGAGCGTTGGCGTACCTCGTCGAAGAACGGCAGGTTGCCTTCCCCGGCGATCGTCACGATCCAGTCGTACGGCAGATTGCGGATGGCCACGAAGATCACCGGACGTTCTCCTGCCACCGTTCCGACGTTGGCCACGACGACGGTTCGCTTCTCGGTGCGGTAGCTGTCGCGGCGCTCGTACAGAAAGAACGACGAGATCGCGATGAGAGCCACGCCGGCGATGAACAGTGCGCGGGAGGTGGCACGGTCGGCGTTGCGCTCGAAAAACCAGAGGATGAGCAGCGCGAAGGCGGTGGCCGTGATGAGGTTCGTAGCCTTGCCGAGAAGGCGCACCGCGCCGATCGGCAGATAGATGCGCACGGCGTAGAGGTGGATCCAGTACACCGCCGAGGCGATGAAGGCGGCCAGGACGACGAAGCCGAAGCCGTGCGGACGGTAATCACCTTCGGCGGACGCGCGGCCGAACACTCTCACCCGCAGCGCGCGCAGAAGCCACAGCGCCGTGCCGATGAAGATGCCGCAGATCAGGCAGTAGATCAGGGTGATCCCGGCCAGGCGTCCCGGTGCCACGTCGATCTGCGGATTCAGGAAATACAGCAGGTGCGCCATGTACAGGCCGAAGATCGAGCCTGCTGTCACTCGCTTGAGATACGCCCACCGGATCGGCATTTCGCGCGCGGTAGTTTAGCCCGCATCGCCGTGGCGGCGGCCGTCGAGGCGGTGGCATACGTCACCGTCAGCGAGGGAGGCGAAGCTGCGTCAGGGCACCGGCCTGCGAAAGGCGGGGCACCGTGCTGACGGCGACACGCGTCCGCCAATACCGCGGCGTTGAAGGAGTGACGGAGATGTTTCGCGACCTCGGGTATCCCGTCGCGCCGATCGTGCTCGCGGCCGACGATTGGCGGCGGGCCGGCATCGAGGTGCCGTGGAACGGCGAGGTCGAGTTCCGCCTTCTGGCGCGGTTGCGCAGGCTCGACCTGTTTCTTCTCTCCGCGGTCACTCCGCCCGGCGAGGCTGACATCAGACAATTCCTGTCGAGTTATCATTCTTATAATACGCTCGTCAAATCAAGCATTATTTTGGCACATGATAAATGTCACGTTTCAATCTACGATCTTTCGGACTCGCAGCGGCTGCGGCGGCTCGATGTCGATCTCTCCGCCCCCTCCGCCCACGCTCTCGACCGGCTGAACGTCCTGGCACTCTCCGACCCGCAGGCTGCCGGGCGCGCTTTTGATCTGGCACTCGATCGCGAAAGCGTCAGCCGCCGGTTCTTCGAGCGCTTCCGCCGCGCCGTCGACGACGTCGCTGCGGCTCTGACGACGAGTTGCAGCGACACCCCCGCGGCGATTCGTTCGGAGGCTCTGCTGATCCTCTCCCGCCTCCTCTTCCTCTCCTTCGTGCAGGAAAAGGGGTGGCTGAACGGAGAGCGGCGATTCCTCTTCGACCGGCTGGAGTCGAGCGTCCGCTGGGGTGACGAGTTCTACGCCACTGTCCTCGCGCCGCTCTTCTTCGGATGTCTCAATACGCCGGCGGCGGCTCGCGACGCGGCGGCCCGGAAGCTCGGACGCATCCCCTACCTCAACGGCGGCCTTTTCGAGCCGTCGCCTTTCGAGCTGCGCCACCCCGACATCCATCTTCCGAACAACCTCGTGGAGAGCGTCATCGTGGGCGTCTTCGAGAAGTTCGATTTCAGCAGTGACGAGGGGGACGCCGCGGGCACGCACGTCGACCCGGAGATGCTCGGAAAAGTATTCGAGTCGCTGATGGCGGCCGACGAACGCGCCGCCACCGGGAGCTATTACACGCCGCGCGAGATCGTCGACGTCATGACCCGGCGCGCCATCATCGAATGGCTGGCCTGCGGCGAGGAGTCGGTCGCGGAGCAGTTGCAGGAGCTCCTGGAGACGCCCGCAGCGGACTCCGCCGGCGATTCCGTGCCGCGGCGATCACCGCCGGCGAGCACCTCCGCTCCGGTCAGCGCAGAAGAGGCCGCGGCGTTGCTGGCGCGATTGCAGTCGATCTCGCTCCTCGACCCTGCCTGCGGCTCGGGAGCGTTCCTGCTGTCGTCGCTGGCAGTCCTGGAGCGGCTGATCCGCGCGCTGTCGAGCGCCGCCGGCGTAGCGGTCGCCCCGGACCTCCGGCAGACCCTCGTGGAGCGATCGCTGTTCGGCGTCGATCTCAAACCCGAGGCAGTGCGCCTCTGTGAGCTGCGGCTCTGGCTCGCCATCGTCTCCTCCAGCGACAGCTCCATCGAAGCGATCCGACCGCTTCCGAACCTCGATCGCAACATTCTCCAGGGGAATTCGCTCTTCAGCCCGACCGACTTTCTCGGCGACGGACGCGGCGAGATTTACCGCACATGGATGTATGCGCTCCGCGCGCAAGCCGATCTGATCGAGCGCTACCGTTGCGCCTCGAAGGGCGAACGGCCAGCGCTGGCGCGCCTCATTCGCGACAACGACCGGCGGCTGGCTTCCGATCTCCTCACCCGAGCCGTCGAGAGCGACGAGCGCGAGCTCTGCGAGCTCACCACGCCGCAGCGGGATCTCTTCGGCCGCGCCAGGCCGCTCGACCGCGCGCGCTGCATCGAGCTGCAGCGACGCATCGCCGACAACCGCCGATCGCTCGAACAGATCGAGGACGGAAGGCTCGATTTCTTCTCCTACGACGTTCACTTCGCGCAGGTGATGGCGTGCGGCGGCTTCGATGTCGTCGCCGGCAATCCGCCGTGGGTGAGGAACGCGCGCATCGAGCGGCGGGCCAAGCAGATGCTCAGCGAGAGGTATCCGCTCTTCGGCAG
>JADGOA010000177.1 GCA_017883215.1 Thermoanaerobaculia bacterium
GGCCGGCTGGATCTCCGAGGTGAAGACCGAGTTCGGCGGCGAGGTCGAGGCCGAGTTGATGCGGCTTGCTGAGGATGTGAGGCGGTAAAGGCGGTCCGCGGTCTGTTAAAATAACCACGTCCATGCGGCGACCCGTCCTCCTCTTCCTCACCACAGCCCTGTTCACTGCCTGCCTCTCCTCGGGGCCTCCGACGGTTCCGAACGAACGCGAGTGGACTCTCCTGACTGCCGACTACCAGTGGCTCGAAACGCTGCGGAAGTCGCAGCAGCACCCTCCGGCGAACGCCACCCGCAAGCAGCAGATCGAGACCGAGCTGTCGAATCTGCAGAAGATCGAGCCGGTGTACGCCACGTTCATGGACAAGCTGAGGGAGTACTACGACCGGACCCACGACCCGCGTGCCTCGCAGCTCATGGCCCGCGAGAAAGTCATCGTCGGCGATCAGTACCTGAACGTCCTCTCGCGCTACGACCGCGCCCTCGAGTTCTACCGCAGCGCGCTGCAGATCGACCCCCGGAATCCGGACGCACCGCAGCGCATCGCCGCAGCGGAGCGGAAGCGGTACATCTCCATGGACGGCTTTGCCGCGGTGAAAGTGGGGATGAAGGAAGAGGACGTGCGGAGCCGCGTGGGCGTGCCGCGCGAGGACTGGATCAAGCAGGTCGTCCAGAACAAGCGCGTTTATTCGGTGTGGATCTACCCGAAGTCCGACGGCGGTGCTTCGGCCATCTACTTTGACAACGGTGTCGTCTATCACACAAACTGGAACGCAGCTGCGCCAGCGGCAGGTCAGGGCAAGTGAGGATGCGGATCGAGAGTTGAGAATCGAGGATCGAGAAAAGGCGCCAACAGCTGCCGGGTTTCTCGATTCCCGATTCTCAATTCTCGACTTCCCAGGGAGGGCGTGACATGTCTGACGAGTCCACCATCGACGAACAATCCCATTACGAAATCTCTCTGACGGCGGGGCAGGCGTTCGTCGCCTTCGTCCTGCTGTTGCTGTCGCTCGCAGCCACATTTGCCTTTGGTCTGATGATCGGCCGGGGGCAGGGCGACGACCGGCTGGTCGTGCGGAAGG
Source organism: Thermoanaerobaculia bacterium (assembly GCA_017883215.1). Lineage (GTDB taxonomy): Bacteria > Acidobacteriota > Thermoanaerobaculia > Gp7-AA8 > Gp7-AA8 > JAJXWV01. The sequence goes on from JADGOA010000177.1 coordinate 1,080, forward strand.
AGCCGAGCGTCGTCACGGAGGCTTCGGCGATTCCGAAGAAAAGCGGAAAGATCGTCGAGCTCGGCGTCGCGGACGCCGACTTCAAGACGAACACCGCCGCCACCGACACTGCGTCGACGGCCGCTACGGGAATGGCCGAAACCTCGACCGCCGCGATCGACACCGCCGCCTCGAACGCCGCGCCGGCCGACGCGGCGCCCACCGCGGAAGCGCCGCCTGCGGCCGCGAGACCGGTCATCTCCGCGAACCCGGTTCCCCCCTCAGCGAGGCCGGCGGTGTCGCAACAGAAGCCGCCCGCCCCCGATGCGCGCGCCGGCACGACCACGAAATCAGCAGGGGCGCTCAACAACGGGCCGGTCTACGCGCAGCTCCTTTCGACCACCGATCAGAAGACCGCCGAAGCGCTCGCGGCCAAAGTGATCAACGGCGGCTTCACCGCGGCATACGTCGACCGGACGGCCAACGAGAAGGGACCGGTGTTCCGGGTCCGCGTCCGCTTCCCCTCCGAAGGCGAGGCCCGAGCCGCCGAATCGAACCTGAAGACGTTCGCGAAGGACGTGTGGATCGTGAGGTAAAGTCCTGAGTCCTGAGTCCTGAGTACGGCGTCGAGCGCCGCCTGTCATTCTGAGCCAGCGGAGCCGTCAGGCGGAGCGCGGCGAAGGATCCCCCGCCCGTCACCCGAGTCGGCAGGGGACACTCAGCACTCAGGACTCAGCACTCGATTCTCTCTGGCACCACTCTTCGCTCGCTTGGCTGCTCAATGGCTGATCAACGAACCACGACACCGCAACTCGAAGAACTGCGCAGCGCGCAGGCGAAGAAGCGCGTGCACGTCGATCCCACACACATCCTGGACAAGGCGATCTACCAGCTCTGGGAAACGATCAACGACCTCGACCAGATTCAGCCGGAGCGTGTCGAGCATTACCGCGTCTCCATCTTCGGCAGTTCCCGGATCCGCCACGGCGATCCCATCTACGAAGAGGTGAAGAAGCTCTCGCTCGAGCTGGCCCGGATGGGTATCGACATCGTCACCGGTGGAGGGCCGGGGCTGATGGAGGCGGCAAATGCGGGAGCCGTCGAAGGGCAGATCGACAGTCACTCCCGCTCGTTCGGCCTGGCGATTCACATGCCGAGCGAAGAAGGGGCGAATCCGTTCGTGGACAAGGTCTTCCGGCACCGGACGTTCTTCTCGCGCCTCCATCACTTCGTCCGCCTCTCCTCGGCGTTCATCGTGATGCCGGGCGGGATCGGCACGGCTCTGGAGCTGTTCATGGTCTGGCAGCTCGTGCAGGTGAAGCACGTCACCGAGCATCCGCTGATCCTGGTCGGGGAGATGTGGAACGGTCTGATCGAGTGGATCGAGGCGACGATGGTGCAGCGCGGCCTGGTCAGCGCGTCCGATCTGAAGGTCGTCTCCGTCGTCCCGACGTCCGCCGACGCGATTCCCATCATCCGCGCTTCGTACGAACGGTTCCTCGAGGAGAAGCGCACTGCCGCGGAGAGCCCGAAGTGAGCAGTGGGGGAGGAATCGCATGATCAATCAGGAACAGGTTCTCGAAGCATTGAAGAAGGTGAAGTTTCCCGGACTGTCGCGCGACATCGTCTCGTTCGGGTTCGTGCACGACGTGCGGATCAGCGGTGGGGACGTGAGCTTCACGATCCGCTTCCAGACGGAAAATCCGAACGTCGGCGCGCAGATCGCCCGCGACGCCGAATCGGCGGTCAAGGCCCTCCCCGGTGCCGGCGCCGTCAATGTGCAGCTCGACATCGCCGCGCGCGCGCAGATGCCGTCGCCCGCTGCCGGCGGCGAGCACGGCGTCCTCGAAGGGGTGAAGTACAAGATCGCCGTGGCCTCGGGCAAGGGCGGTGTCGGGAAGTCGACCGTCTCCACGAATCTGGCGCTGGCTCTCCGCGCGCTCGGTTACACCGTGGGCATGCTCGACGCCGACATCTACGGACCCTCCCAGCAGATGATGCTCGGAATCCACGGCCGTCCCCAGATCGACGAGATCGACGAGAAGATCGTGCCGATGGAAAACCACGGCGTGAAGACGATGTCGCTCGGCCTGATCACCGACCCCGACACGCCGGTGATCTGGCGTGGACCGATGGTCATGAAGGCCCTCGATCAGTTCCTCACCGACGTCAAATGGGGCGAGCTCGACTTCATGATCATCGATCTGCCTCCGGGAACCGGAGACGCGCAGCTGACCATGACCCAGAAGGTGCCGCTCACCGGTGTCGTCGTGGTGACGACGCCGCAGGACGTGGCGCTCATCGATGCCCGCAAAGGTCTGGCAATGTTCCGCAAGGTCAACGTGCCGGTCCTCGGCATCATCGAGAACATGAGCTACTACATCTGCCGTCACTGCGGCGAGCGCGAAGAGATCTTCGGCCACGGCGGCGGACGGAAGACAGCCGACATGCTCGGTGTCCCTTTCCTCGGCGAGGTGCCGCTCGATCCGAGCGTTGTGGTCGGCGGCGACTCTGGCGAGCCGATCGTCGTTCTGCAGCCCGATTCACCGGCGGCACAGGCATTCCGCGAGCTCGCTCGGCAGGTAGTCGAGCAGGTGGAGAGCGGCACGGCCGGACACACACACGGACCGGACGATCGCGACCATCATCAGGGACACGCGCATACGCACTGAGGGGCCTCACGTAGGGACGCGCAGCAGCGCCTCCGCACCCTCGTCATGCCCCCGCACACCAGAGTTGCGGACGCGCTGCTGCGCGTCCCTGCGGGGTTGCACCTTCGCTCGCGCACTCGTCCCTACTCGCTACCTGCTACTCGCCACTCGCTCCGTCTGGTATCTTCGCCGGCGCCATGATCAACAAAGTCGTCAAATCCGCCGAAGAGGCGGTCAAGGACATCTCTGACGGCGCCACACTCGTCGTCGGTGGTTTCGGTCTCTGCGGCATTCCCGAAAACCTGATCAACGCGCTGGTGCAGCTCAACGTCAAGAACCTCACCTGCGTGTCGAATAACGCCGGTGTGGACGATTGGGGGCTGGGTCAGCTCCTGCAGACGCGGCAGGTGCGGAAGATGGTCTCCTCCTACGTCGGAGAGAATGCGGAGTTCGAACGGCAGTTCCTCGGTGGCGAGCTCGAAGTCGAGTTCTGCCCGCAGGGAACGCTCGCCGAACGGATGCGCGCCGGGGGGGCTGGGATTCCTGCGTTCTTCACGCCTGCCGGCTACGGCACGGTCGTGGCCGAAGGAAAAGAGACGCGCGAGTTCGACGGGAAGATGTACGTGATGGAGCGGGGCATCGTCGGCGATTACTCGCTCGTTGCGGCATGGAAGGGCGACCGCCTCGGCAATCTCGTCTATCGGAAGAGCGCGCGCAACTTCAATCCGATGGCTGCAACCGCCGGCAGGATCTGCATCGCCGAGGTCGAGGAGCTCGTCGAGCCGGGCGAGATCGAGCCCGACCACGTCCATACCCCGGGCGTGTTCGTGCACCGGCTGGTGGTGGCGAAACGCGTCAAGCGGATCGAGCAGCGAACGGTGAGGAAGTGAACAAGCATTCCACGGAGTGCGGACGTCCTCGTCCGCAACGATCGGACGTCCTCGCCCGATCGTCTTCTGCTGATCGGAACAGACCGCCGGACGAGACGTCCGGCGGCTGCGGACGAGGACGTCCGCACTCCTTTCGGACGCCATGACTGATCACTCTCGAGATAAGGACCACTCATGCCACTGACACGCGATCAAATCGTTCGCCGCGCCGCGCAGGAGCTGCGCGATGGCTACTACGTGAACCTGGGGATCGGAATGCCGACGCTGGTCGCCAACTGCATCCCGCCGGGCATGGAAGTCATCCTGCAGTCCGAGAACGGAATCCTGGGCCTGGGTCCGTTCCCCACAGACGCCGAGGTCGACGCCGATCTCATCAACGCCGGCAAGCAGACGGTGACGACCCTCCCCGGCGCCTCCTTCTTTTCCAGTGCCGATTCATTCGCCATGATCCGCGGCGGCAAGATCGACCTTTCCATCCTCGGGGCCATGCAGGTGTCCGAGCACGGCGACATCGCCAACTGGATGGTGCCCGGCTCGATGGTGAAGGGTATGGGGGGGGCGATGGATCTCGTCGCCTGCGCGAAACGGCTCATCGTCACGATGGAGCACGTCACGAAAAAGGGAGAGAAGAAGATCCTCCGCAAGTGCGCGCTGCCGCTGACGGGCGTGCGCTGCGTGAGTCGGATCATCACCGACTATTGCGTGCTCGACGTGACTCGCGAAGGCCTCGAGCTCATCGAGGTCGCGCCCGGCGTGACGCCGGAGCAGGTACAGGAGATGACCGAGCCGCGCCTGATCGTGAAGGGAGAGGTCAGGGAGATTGCAGTCTGATGTTGCGCAGGTGGGCGATCGTCGCTGCGGCGTTGATCGCCATCGGCGGCTTCGAGCCGTTCTACTACCGCGTGTTCTTCCTCGATCGCGCCCGGACCAGGGTCATGCTGACCGAGCTGCCGTTCAGCAAGACTCCCCACCTGCGCGATTTCTATCTCGACGTCCGCGCACGCACGAAGCCGGGAGACACGATCGCCATCGCCAGCCGCTACACGAAGTGGGACGGTGGTTATGATTACGTGTACGCGAGATCGTTGTACATCCTGTCCGGACGTCACATCCTCGCGCTCCTCGACCCCCAGGATCGTCCACACCCCGAGAAGCTCGCCGGGGCCGACTACGTGGCGGCATATCAGGGCGAGCCGCAGATTCCGAACTTCGCCACCGTCTGGCGCGGCCCGTACGGATCTCTGTTGCGGAGACAGCGGTGATCCCGGAGATCCTGGCCATCGTGCTGGCGACCGCGATCGGCGTCGCGCTCGCGCTCCTGCTCGACCATGAGGGACGTGGCGCCATCATCGTCGGAGAAGGAATGCTTCTGGGCATCGCCTCGTGCGCTGCCATTCTGTTCGTCTTTGCGATAGCGACGATTACGTGGAGCAGAAGCCTGCTGCTCGCGATGGCCGTCCTCGTCGGAGCGATCGCGTGGTGGTTCGCCCGTCACCGTGTCGGGCAGCTCAGATCAACTGTCCACTACTCACCTGCGTCGGCGATTTTCGACGGAATCACCGCGCTCGGTCTCCTGGGATATTCGCTCTTCTCCACGATGGCGCCGCTCTGGGAATTCGACTACATCTGCAACTGGGGGCTGAAGGGGAAGCTGTTCTGGGAAGCGCACGGCATCGACTGGTCTTTCCTCCAGAACGCGTTCCATCGGGCGATTCACCCCGACTATCCACCGTTGCTTCCGCTGTCGTTCGACGTGCTCGCCGTGGTGCGCGGCGACTGGAACGATCGCGCCCTCGGCCTGCTCAACGTCGTCTTCGCCCTGGCGCTGCTGCTGGTGGTTCGGCGCCTGGCCGCCGAGGAGACGGGGTCGGATCTGGCTGGAGCATTCGCGGCCGCGGCGATGCTGGCCTTTGCCGCGAGTCCGTGGATCGGCCTCGCCGAGTCGCCGCTCGTTGCTTACGGCACCATGGCCATCCTTCTTCTCCGGGTCGGCGACTCGCGGGTAAATCTCGCCGCTGTTCTTCTCGGGCTCGCCGCGAGTGCAAAAAACGAGGGATTGACTCTGATCGTCGCCGTCGCGGTGGCGCTGGTCATCGCAGGGCGCGCGCGACTCGTACCGCGACTGTGGCCGGCCATAGCCATCCCGCTTCCGTGGCTCGTCGCGCGGTTGATGCGCGACATTCCGACGGACCTGGCGACCGGCAACGTTTTCTCCCGCGTTCTCGCACATGTGGAGAATCCAGCGCCGCTCCTTGAGGCGCTGGCCCACTACCCTGTCGGAAAGCCGTTGTACTGGCTCGGGATCATCGCCGCGTTCGCGATCCTTCGTTCCCGTCTCGTGTCCCGCGAGCGCTTCGCCCTCAGTGCGATCGTGGTGCAGTTCGCGTTCTACATCGGCGCGTACCTCTCCTCGCCGCACGATCTGGACTGGCACCTGCGCTGGTCGTGGGAGCGGGTGGTGAGCCACCTCACACCGACGCTGACCTATGTCGTGATCGTGCAGCTGATGCGGGCGGTTGGCGCACAGCCGGCGGACCGAGAAGTGATCAGTGAGCAGTCCGTGTCGCGGTCGACGCCTGAAGGCGGCATAGCCGCCGAAAGAGTTTAGCGGCGGCCGTCAGGCCGCCGAAACGGGCGCCCGTCTTTGCGTAAGAGGGCGCGTAGCGCCCGACAGACGGCTCTTGGTGTGAGAGGTGTGTCGGGCGCTACGCGCCCTTGACGCTGGTCACGTCTCGCAACAGCGGCCTCACGGCCGCCGCTAAACTCTCGCCGGGCGCTGCGCGCCCTCAGACCGATCGGTATTGTCGGGGCAGAAGGGTGACCCGCTGCCCGCTGACTCATCGGGTGGCTCCGGGCCATGAACATGCTGTACGAAGGCCTCAAGGAGAGGGGAGCGCTGATGCTTGTTCCGAGTGGCTCTCCCGTCGAGGGCTGCGGGCGCGCCCTTACGGATGGCGGGATACCGTCGACCTCACGCTCGTCCCGTTGCCGTTACCGGCTTCTCTTCCGGCTTAAGGCGCATGTCGAGAAACAGCAGCGCGATGCCGATGCAGATCGCCGAATCGGCCAGGTTGAAGGCCGGCCAGTGGTGGTCGCGCAGGTAGAAGTCGAGGAAATCGACGACGTATCCGAACCGGAAGCGGTCCAGAAGGTTGCCGATCGCCCCTCCGAGGATCATGTGCAGTGCCACCT
>JADGOA010000178.1 GCA_017883215.1 Thermoanaerobaculia bacterium
CCAGGAGCTCGTCGGCGGAATCGTGGTTCCGATCGAGCCAGTCGCGGAACGCGGCGGGCGACTCGAAGAAGGCCGGCTTCATCGGATACGAGGATAGCGAAAAGATGCTGCAACGCCGAGGGCTGCGGAGAGCGGACATTCTTGTCCGCCGGCTAACGAGCAGCGTGGCTGCACGGCCGCCCGGCGGCCGGACACGAATGTCCGGCCGCTGCGGACACGAATGTCCGCTCTCCACGTACGGGTGAGTGTTGTGCGTCCGGCGTCTACGTTGCGCCGTTCGGATCTGCCGCCTGCTCGCCTCCGCCAGGTACCCCCACCCCCGCGCCCGCCAGGATCGCGACGAGCGGGAGCAGCGGAAGGGCGTAGCGCATCGGGATGGCCTCGACGAACACAGAAGCGAATGCTGCGTTGAGAACGAGAAGCGGGATCACGATCGGGAAGAGGTCGTGGCGCCTGGCAACGCCGCGGACCGCCAGGAAGAAGAGAGGAAGAAGGAGCACGGCGGTGGCGGCGGCGCGCTTCGGCGTCTGCTGCTGGACCCAGGCCAGCGGCATCTTCACCAGCGTTTTCGCAACCGTGTATCCAACGTGGCTGCGCATGTGGAGAGTAGCGGAGTGGTCGAGGAAGCGATTGATCTCCAGGTTCGACCGCTCGGGATTCGTGTCGATTCCCTCGAACCCGCGCTCCCGCAGGATGCGGTCGACGAATTCGGTAGCCGGAATGTCGTTGTCGCGGAAATACGGCCCGTGGTGCAGCAGCAGGTCGAAGTCATACACGCCCTTCCAGTAGTGATACCCGAACCCGGTGGCGATTCCTGTGAAGCCGATGCGGCGGTTCCGTGCGACCCACGGAGAAACGACTGCGAGGAAGGCGATGACGACGAGAACCGCGGCGCGAGCTCTGTGCGCAGTCGATCCGTCCCTGCGCGGGGGCGAGCCCGCGAAGTCCGGCCAGAGCAGGGCGGCGACCACTCCCACGACGAGCACCTGGTAGGAAGCATGTGTCAGCGCGGTCGCACCTGCGGCCGCCCCCAGCGCCAGCGCAAGTGCGGCGCTGTGCGACGCTCGCGTTCTTGCCAGGAGCAGGAACGTTGCCGGAATGAGCACGACCATCACGTTCTCGGGCACCGTGACCTTGGTTTCCCAGATCAGGAACGGCCAGAACGCGACGATTCCCGCTGCGAAGAGGGCGCCGCGCGATCCGACCCGCCACGCCTGCGCGGCGCGGAACGTGAGCCATACCGCGACCCCGCCCAGCAGGCCATTGAGCAGCTGCACGAACAGATGACAATGTGAGGGATCTGTCGGATTCGTCGCCAGCATGAAGAGCACGTAACCTGGCGGACGGTGAAGCGCTACCGGCCCGTTACAGGCGAGGCGGTAGCCGCACCCCTGCAGCAGCGACGCGGCAATTTCGCGGTAGCTGTCGAAGTAGTACTGCGTGCCGACCGTGCTGTGGCCTGCGAGAAGATGAGGAAAAACCACGAAGCAGAAGAGCCACCGGAGCGCTACTGCCGCGCCCATCAGGATCACCACGCCCCGTCTCATCGTCGCGGATTGTAGCAATCGTGTGCGCGTCGCCATCTCGGTGCTTGATTGTGAGTGGAGGGAAGCGACTCTTTCGCCTCGCGCTGTCACCGCGGCCGGTCATCTCCGCATGAGGAAATCGGCGAACCAGCCGTTCGAGTCCGTCCACTGCCTCTCCAGGGCGAATCCGGACTCCCGCGCGATTCGCTCGACGGCGGCTGTGTCGTACTTGTGCGAGCTTTCGGTGTGGATCGATTCCCCGGCTGCGAACGGGATGTCGAGGCCGAGTGCTTCGATGCGAACCGAGTGCGCTTCGCGGCTGACCAGGTGCATCTCGATGCGGCTGCGTTCCTCGTTGAAGAAGGCGCGGTGGGCGAAGCGCTTCAGATCGAAATTGGCGCTGAGCTCGCGGTTGATCCGCTGCAGCAGGTTGAGATTGAAGGCTGCGGTGACGCCGAGGGCGTCGTCGTAAGCAGGCTCCAGAACGGATATGGATTTCTTCAGGTCTGCGCCGAGGAAGAGGACATCGCCCTCTCGCAGGACGCTCCGCAGATCGCGGAACATCGCGATCGATTCCTCGAAGTCGAGATTGCCGATGGTCGACCCGAGGAAGAGGACGACATTGCGGGCGCCGCTGTCGAGAGCGCCGGCCAGTGCGCGCGAAGGCGCGCGGAAGTCGGAGGCGATGGCGGCGACCCGGAGGGAGGGGTACTCGTCGAGCAGGTCTCGCCCGCTCCGCTCGAGAATCGTGGGGTCGACGTCGATGGGAACGTACTCGAGCTCCTCCTGCCGGCGCAGGACAGCGTCGAAGAGCAGCCGCGTCTTGCGTGCGCTGCCCGCACCCAGCTCGATGAGCCGAGCCGGCGTTCCGAACGCCGCCGCGATCTCATCGCAATGCTCCGCGAGCACGTCGGTCTCCGCCCGAGTGACGTAGTACTCCGGCAGCCGCGTGATCGCGTCGAATAGCGCCGATCCGAGCTCGTCGTAGAAGTGATGCGGCGGGAGAGATTTTGGCGCGGCGGTCAGGCCGCGGCGCACATCGTCTGACAGCGATGACGATGAAGAGCCGCGTTCGATCAGCGTGAATCGCGAGGCTCGTGAGTCGGCCATACGCCGGATTGTATTCGCCTGAGTCCGTCTGCGGCCGCCGGGTCACGAGGTGCCGGTTGCTCATTCATGTGCGTGAGGCGTTTGCGGCTTCGTAACCCTGACGTCGGGTGTAGCGTCCAAGCTGACGCTAGAATTAGAAATTCATGAGACGCATCCCGCTCGCTGTTGCGTTTCTGGTCCTCGCGAGCTGTTTCTCCGGCTACGACACACGGTCCGAAAGGCCATTGCGCGTTCACCGGGGGAGGTTCGTGCAGACCATCGTGCTCACGGGTGAGCTCGAAGCGAGCCGCGGCGTGAACATCAGCGTGCCGGACCTGTCCACGTGGCAGACCTCGATCAAGTGGCTGGCCCAGGACGGTGACGAGGTGAAGGCCGGCGAGCGTGTGGCCGAGCTGGACAACGGCACGTTCACCACCGACCTCGATTCCAAGCGGCAGCTCGAGACGCAGGCGCTGCAGGAGCTTCAGCAGAAAGAGGCTGAATGGAAAGCCGACCTGCGCCTCAAAGGCCTCGACCTCGACAAGAAGCGCGGTGATCTGGAGAAGGCGAAAATCGAGGCGGCCATCCCGAGCGACATCCTCTCCGCGCGCGACTACCAGGACCGTCAGATCAAGCTTCATCGCGCCGAAACGGAGTTTGCCAAAGCGCGCGAGGTTCTAGCGTCGCAGCGGAAGGCGGTCGTCTCCGACGGGGCGAACCTGGAGCTCAAGCTGGGCCGCGCAGCGCGCGATGTGAAGACGGCCGAGGAAGCGATCGAGCTGCTGACGCTGCGGGCGCCGCGGGGCGGAATCGTGGTCGTGCACGATCACCCCTGGGAGCCGCGGAAGCTGCAGTCCGGCGACGGGGTCTGGGTCGGTTTCCCGCTCGCTCAGATCCCCGATCTCGACTCCCTCGAAGTCGCCGCTTCGCTCGCCGATGTCGATGACGGCCGGGTCGCCGTCGGAATGCCTGCGACGGTGACGCTGGACGGCTATCCGTCGCTGCGATTCCCGGGTGTGGTCAGGGCCATCAGCGCGGTGGCCCAGGAGGGAACGCGCAACGCGGTGCGCCGCGCCTTTCGTGTGGTTGTCGATCTCGGACGGGTCGACGCGCACCTGATGCGGCCGGGCCTCTCCGCTCGGGTCGAGATCCGGCGCCGGATTCAGCCGAACGCGCTGCTCGTTCCGCGCGTATCCATCGATTTCGAAGGGAAGCAGCCGCGGGTCTTGCTGGCCTCCGGAAAAACAGTCGGCGTGAAGGTCGGTGAGTGCAACGCCCAGGAGTGCATCGTGGTCAGCGGCATCGAGGAAGGAACGAGGTTGCGGTCGTGAAACGGGTGCGCCTGATCGTTCCGGCCGCCGCCGTGGTGCTGTTCTTCCTGGGCGGTTGGACTCTCCGGAACAAGCTCGCCGCCGACCGGCAGGGCGAGTGGGTGGCGATCAATCGAGGCGATCTCGTGACCGGAATCGAAGTCACCGGGACGCTGGCCGCCGTCGAGTCCGATCTGCTCGGTCCTCCTCAGATCCCCGACGTATGGGATTTCAAGATCTCGATGATGGCGCCCGAAGGCAGCGACGTGAAGCGCGGCGAGCCGGTGGTTGCGTTCGACACCACCGAGCTGCAGCGCCGCCTCGACGAGAATCGCGCACTCGCCGAGCAGGCCATGAAAGAGATCGAGAAGACGCGCGGCGACGTGGCGCTCCATCGCGACGACGATCGCCTGGAGCTGGCCGAAGCAGAAGGGCGGTTGCGCCGTGCCGAAACGAAGCTCGATACGCCCGCCGATGTCATGGCTCTGGTCATGGCTCTGAAGGAACGGCGCGAGGTTCAGCTCGACTATGGCGTGGCGAAGCGCGAAGTGACGGAGATCGCCTTGCGCATGGACGAGACGCAGCGCGCCGCCGAAGCTCAGATCCGGCTGCTGCAGAGCAAGCAGACCGTCGCGGAGAGCATCGTGGCCCGCACCGAAGACGCCATCCGCCGGATGACCGTAACCGCGCCGCGCGACGGCACAGTGGTCTACGTCACGAACTGGCGCGGCGATAAGTTCAAGGTCGGCGACACCTGCTGGAAAGCCCTGCGCATCATCGAGATCCCCGACCTTCGGAAGATGAAGGCCAACGGCGAAGTGGACGAGGCTGATGCCGGCAAAGTCGCGGTAGGCCAGCGGGTTTCGTTCCGCCTCGATGCTCATCCCGACGAGGAACTGCGCGGCACCATCAGCCGTGCCGGGCGGACCGTTCAGCAACAGACCGGGACGAAGGATCCCATCAAAGTCCTGAAGGTCGATATTTCCGTCGATCGCACCGATCCGGCCACGATGCGGCCGGGCATGCGCTATCAGGGGACCGTGGAGTTGGAGCGCATCCGCAACGCGCTGTTGATTCCCCGCAGCGCGGTGTTCGTCGCGCCGGAGGGTGCTGTCGTCTATCGCCGCGGTCTGCTCGCCGTCCACGCCGTGCCGGTGAAGCTCGGGCGGGAGAACGCCAGGTTCGCGGAAGTCCTGTCGGGGGTGAGCGCCGGAGATCGCATTCTCGTCTCGACGCGCGACGACAAAGAAGGGGGGAAATCGTGAAGCGGACCGTGGGCGCGATGGCCTCGCTTCTCGTGGTGGCCGTGGTGGCCGTGGCGGCCCTCCGTCGAGGGCCCGCTCACGACGTACCGACATTCACCGTGCACGCCGCGGCCTTCAACCGGCACGTCACCGCGGAAGGGAATCTGAAGGCGGTCAAGGCGACGCCGCTCTCGGCTCCTACGGAGGCGCCTTCGGCTCTGAAGATCGCCTGGATCGCCGACGACGGTACGTTGTTGAAGAAGAACGATGTGGTCGTCCGATTCGATCCCACCGACTTCGAGCGCGACCTCACCCGCGGCAACGAAGACCACGCCATGGCCTCGAACAACCTCGACCGGTCGTCGCATCAGGCCGGTGCCACTCGCAACAACCTGCGCCGCGACGCCCGTCAGGCCGAGGCCGAGCTCGAGATGTCGCGACGGTTCAACTTCGATGACGCGGAAGTTTTTTCGCGTTACCAGCGCGTGGAAGCAGAGGTCGACCAGAAGCTCGCCGGCGAGCGGAAGGCGCACGCGGAGCGAATTCTCGGCGTACGTGAAAACCTGACACAGACCGAGCGCGAGCTCTTGAGCATCGAAGATCGCAAGGCCGCTCTCCGGATCCGCAATGCCCAGCAGGGACTGAGCTCGCTCGAGATTCGCGCGCCTTACGACGGCATCCTCGTCCTGCAGCGCGATTGGCGCGGCGACGTTCCGCGCGTCGGCTCCAATGTCTGGCAGGGCATGCGCCTGGGCGAGATTCCCGAGCTGCAGTCGATGCAGGCGGAGGTGTTCGTCCTGGAAGCGGATGCGGCCGGCATCGCCGTCGGCAAGGCGGCCACGATCGCACTGGAGTCCAATCCGCTGATCGCTTACCCCGGCAGGATCACGCAAATCGACAAGCTCGCCCGTCCCCGTTTTCGGGGGGTGCCGGTGCAGTATTTCGGAGTGACCCTGTCGCTGGACCGCACCGATACGCGCGTGATGAAACCGGGCGCGCGCGTCACCGCGACGCTGCAGATCGAGAACCGGGCCCGCGCATTCGCCGTCCCACGGCAGGCTCTTTTCGAGAAGGAAGGCAAGCGGCTCGTCTATCGAAAGCACGGCGACAGATTCGACGCGGTGCCGGTGCAGATTGCCAGCTCGTCGGCGGGACGAGTCGTCGTCACCAGCGGGCTGGCCGAAAGTGACGAGCTGGCGCTCGTCGATCCGAACGAGAACAACAGGAATGAGTGACGCTGCAGCCTCCCTGCAGCGCCGGCGATGACCACATGCGCGATATCGAGACCTTGACGACGGCACTGGCGAACCTCGCCACACACAAGCTGCGCACGGCGTTGACGATGCTCGGGATGATCTTCGGCGTGGGGGCCGTCATCGCCATGCTGTCGATCGGTGCGGGAGGCGAGAGGAAGGCTCTGGAGGCCATTGGCCGGCTGGGCCTGCGCAACGTGATCGTCCGCGCGAAGGTCGTCAGGCCGGAAGAACGGCAGGAGCTGCGAAAGAAATCGCTCGGCGTGTCGCTGCGCGACGCCGAGGCCATCGTCGAAGCGGTGCCCGACATCGAGCGTGTGCTGCCTCGCGTGGAGGTGAAGGCGTACAAGATCATCGCGCCGGGCGCGAAAACGAAAGGAAAAGTCTTCGGCGTGTCGTCGCAATACACGCGGATCGCCTCCGTCCATCTCGGCGACGGCCGATTCTTCGACGCCCGCGACGAGCGCGAGCACGCCCAGGTGGCGGTGATCGGCCCGGAAGTGCGGCGGAACCTGTTTGGCTACGGACCGGCCGTCGGAAAGCTCTTGAAGGTCAACGACGTCTGGCTCGAAGTGATCGGCATTCTGGCCGGCGACCCTGCCGGCTCTGCAGCGACGAGCGACGGCGTGCCTGTGGGATCGGCATCGCAGGAGATCTGGATACCGGTGTCGACGGCCATGCGCAAGTTCGAGCGCGATCCGCTCGACGCTCCAGTCGACGAGCTGATGGTCACGGTCAAAGAAGGCGTTTCCACCCGGCGGACTGCGGAGCTCATCAAGCCGTTGCTGGATCGTCTGCACGGCGGCGCCGACGATTACGAGATCGTCGTTCCGGAGGCGCTCCTCGAACAGAGCCGTCAAACACAAAGGATCTTCAACATCGTGATGGGATCGATCGCCGGCATTTCGCTGCTTGTGGGCGGCATCGGCATCATGAACATCATGCTGGCGTCGGTGCTGGAGCGGACGCGCGAGATCGGCGTCCGCCGCGCCATCGGAGCCCGCAAGCGCGACATCCGCGCGCAGTTCGTCATCGAATCGTTCGCCATCAGCATCATCGGCGGAATGTGCGGGATCGTCATCGGTATCGTGCTGGCGCGGCTCGTCGCCGCGTACGCGGGATGGCCCACCGTGATCACGATCTGGTCGCTGCTGCTCTCGACCGGCGTGTCGATTACCGTCGGCCTGGTCTCCGGCATCTATCCCGCCGCCCGCGCCGCCGAGCTGAATCCGATCGAAGCGCTGCGGTACGAGTAGGCAGACCGCGGACCGCAGACCGCAGACCGCAGACCGCGGACCGGAGACGGCGGACCGGAGACGGCGGACCACGCCGTCTTTCGCATCTCG
>JADGOA010000179.1 GCA_017883215.1 Thermoanaerobaculia bacterium
CCCCGGGTTACGAGCGGGAAATCTCAGCGTGAGCCCCGAAGGGGCGAAAGAGTCGGCCCCTCGGAACGACGCACGCGCCCGAACAAGTTCATTTCCGCTTCACCGGCGCCCCCGCGCCGTTCGCCGGCTCGGGATGACAGGACCCGCTGCTGTCGCGGCTCGGGATAAACTCCCGCCAGCGCATGAATCCCTACATCCTCCCTCTCACTTTCATCGCCATCGTTTACGCCGTGATGGTCGTGCTCAACGAGCGCATGGGACTTCTCGGCGATCGTTTCTCGTCGACCGGCGTGAAAGTGCTCGCCTACGTCTGGCTGGCTCTGTTCATGGGCGCCCTGTGCGTTCTGATCGTTGCTTCGTCGCTCGCCCCGCCATCGGCGAAGGATCTGGCGAAAGTGCCGTTCTACTCGCTGTTCACGCTGCATGCGATTCTGATCACCTTCCTGGCCGGCTGGTGGCTGATGGCCGGCCGCCCCCCCCTCCTCGACTTCTTCAACGTGCAGCGGCGCGATGCCGGCGAGGCCGTGCTGACCGGATTCGCGGTCGGATTCGGCGGCTGGATTCTCACCATCGCGCTGGCGCTCACGATCGCCCTGATTCTCCAGGCGTCGGGCCTTCTGCCGAAAGCGCCGACGCCGTCGGCGATGATCGCCTGGATGGCGGCGCTGCCCGTCTGGAAAAAGGCGCTGATCGTCCTCTCCGCGATGACGATCGAAGAGATGTTCTTCCGTGGCTGGCTGCAGAAGCGCATCGGCCTGATCGCCTCGACCGCGCTCTTCGCGCTCGCCCACTCCGGCCTCGGCCAACCCTTTCTGCTGATCGGCGTGGCCATCATCTCGCTGATCATCGGAACGACCTTCTATCGGACCAAGAACCTGATCCCAGGCGTCATCGCCCACGGAGTCTTCGACGCCGTGCAGCTGTTCGTGGTGATCCCCATCGCGTTCAAGGCGACGGGCATGGGGGGGTAGCCGGATAGCCCGGTACAATCGCCCAATGCGCAAGCTCCTCCTCGCAGTCGTTCTCACCTTTCTCCCCATCACACTCCACGCCGCGGTTCCGCCGCTGGATGATGCGACGCGGCAGATGATCCGCGACATCTACAAGCAACTCGTGGAGATCAACACGACCGACTCGGTCGGGAACAACACCACCGCAGCCGAGGCGATGGCCGCGCGCCTGCGCGATGCGGGCTTCCCCGCGGCGGATGTACAGATGCTTGCGCCCGATCCCCGCAAGGGCAACCTCGTGGCACGGCTCCACGGCAGTGGAGCGAAGAAGCCGCTCCTTCTGCTCGCCCATCTCGACGTGGTCGAAGCGCGGCGGGAAGACTGGTCGACCGATCCCTTCACGTTCCTGGAGAAAGACGGCTTCTTCTACGGCCGGGGAACGGGAGACGACAAGGCCATGGCGGCCATCTGGATCGCCACGCTGATCCGCTTCAGGCAGGAGCACTTCGTTCCCGACCGCGATCTCATCGTCGCGCTCACGTCCGATGAAGAGACCGGAAACTTCAACGGCGCTTCGTGGCTCGTCAAAGAGCACCGCGATCTGATCGACGCGGCGCTCGCCCTCAACGAGGGCGGCGGCGGAGCGATGAGAAAGGGGAAGTACCTCTACAACGGCGTCGGTGCGAGTGAGAAGGTCTACGTCACCTTCCTGCTGGAGACGAAGAACAAGGGCGGCCACAGCTCCGTCCCGCAGAAAGCGAACGCCATCTACCAGCTTGCCAACGGCCTGACGCGGCTCGAGAAGTATGCGTTTCCGGTGAAGTTGAACGAGGTGACCCGCGCGTATTTCCAGCGCATGGCTGCCATCGTCGACGATCCAGGCGCCGCGGCGGACATGCGCGCACTCGCTGACCACGACGACGCCGCGGCGGCGGCCAGGCTCTCCGAAACAGCCGCATACAACGCACGCATCCGCACCACGTGCGTGACCACGCGGCTGGAAGGCGGCCACGCCGACAACGCCCTGCCGCAGATGGCGCGCGCGACCGTCAACTGCCGCGTCCTCCCGGGTGAAGATCCGGAAACAGTCCGCGCCGCTCTCGCCAGCGCGCTCGCCGACCCCGGCATCACGATCTCGTGGAAAGACCGAGCCAAGCCGAGCGTCCCCTCGCCGCTGTCGAAGGAGATCATGCAGCCGGTCGAGGCGCTCACCGCGGAGTTCTGGCCGGGCGTTCCGGTCATGCCGCTGATGGCGACCGGAGCCAGCGACGGCCTCTACCTGCGCAATGCCGGAATCCCGACGTACGGCATCTCCGGCATCTTCGGCGACGTAGACGACAGCCGAGCCCACGGCCGCGATGAGCGCGTCGGTGTCCAGCAGTTCTACGACGGTGCGCAGTTCCTCTACACGCTGGTGAAGCGGTTGTCGTCGTGAAGCTCATCCCGACGCCATAGTGGAGTGCGGCGACGCCAGTCGCCGCGTTCGCGCCCTGAGAAGAAAGCGGCGACTGCGGTCGCCGCACTCCAAAGCGCTTCGCGCTCGCCTACTGCTCGCTGACCACGACCCCGTCACCTTCGAAGCGGATCTTGAATCCCCCTTCGCCTTCGCTCTCGATCATGACGTTATGGAGCGACGTGTCGTCCACCACGCCCGGGATCAGATTGCCGGTCCAGGCGACGAGAGCGTTCGACGAGATCGACAGCGGATACTCCCGCGTGACCCTGAGCGTCAGCGGCTCGATCGACGTGGAGATCGCCAGCGATCCCCGGCCGAAGATCTTCACCGTGTCGATCTTCCGCTGGTACGAGGAGTCATAGATCGGCTCGACGCGGTATGTGAGCGTGTCTTCGAGGGCGAGAAGATTGCTCCCCTCGACGTAGATGAACTCGTCGTTGAGGTCGATCAGGAACGTCTTGCGCCCCTTCTCGAAGACGAACAACTTCCCCTGGCCGGCGGCTCTGACGAGCGTCTGCGCGGTCGTGCCGAGGAGGCCCGACTCCGCCACGAATTTCAGATTGCCCGAGTAGCTGGAGACGGTTCCGCGCTTCACGTGAACGCTGCGGGAGAAGTTGATCTCCAGAAAGCCGTTCTCGTGAAGGATGAACGTTCTGGACGCTCCTTCGATCTTCCGGCCGAGGTCGAGACGCTTGTCTTCGGCGTGCTGGGTCTCGTCGACGGCGTCCTGCAGCTTGCGCGCTGCGGTGATACCCACCGGGTCGGGTGGCGGTGCGGACGGTCTCTGCGGCGCGGATGATGCCGGAGGGAGCGCAGGCTGCGCGCGACTCTCCAGCGGCGGACGGCGAGGCTCTTCCACCTGCTGCTCGGGGACGACTGCCTTGACCTTCTGCGTGATCGGCGCGACCGGTTGCGCCGGTGCGGATGGCGGTGGCGGCGCGGCGTGCGGCTGTGGCATCTCCGCTTCCACTTCGCGAACGAGCTTCTCGGCGCCCGCGAATCTCAGGTGCTCCAGCGCCAGGCCGAGTTTCTTCTTCTGCCGGTACAGCAGCCCGAGGTAGAGGTGGGATTTCGCGTAGTTCGGCCGGAGCTCAATCGACTTGGCGAGGTACTGCTCGGACTCATCGAGCTTCCCCTGCTTGAAGAGGATCAGACCGAGGTTGGAGTGGAGGATGAAAACGCTGGGATTCTCTCGCACCAGACGGCGATAGATGACCTCCGCCTCGGGAAAGGCGTTGGTCTTGAAGTAAACCAGACCGAGCAGATTGAGGACGTCCGAGTCGTCGCGACGCATCCGCTGCGCGTTCTCGAGCTCTTTCCGCGCCTCGGCATAACGCCCTTCCTGAAACGCTTCGCGGCCGCGGTTGTAGTGGAGGAGGAAGACCCCCTGGTCAAATGGTGGGGCCACTACGGGATCGGGCATGCGTGGCGGATTGTACCTTCACCGGGTCACGCGGTTGAAGCGCTACTGCGTCCCCAGATAACGCATGCTCGGGAACACAGCAGTGGCCAGCGGCTGGACGACTTGCGCGCCAAAGCCGCCGCGCAGCTTCGCGCCGCTGCGGCTGGCGGCGAACGAGGTCGCCTGTCCGTAGGGATGGCCGTAGTACACCGTCAAGGCGCGCTTCACGTATGTCGTCGTCTCTTCATACGGAGGAATGCCACCGTAGCGCGCCACCGCATTCTCGCCGGCGTTGTATGCCGCCAGCACGCGCGGAATGTCGCTCGAGAACATCTGCAGGAGATCAGCGAGATAGCGCACGCCGCCACGGATGTTCTCGTCGGGGTCGTGAATGCGGCCGACGCCGTATCGCCGTGCGGTTTCCGGCATCAGCTGCATCAGTCCGCGCGCGCCCTTGTGGGAAACGCAGTTCGGATTGAAGTCGGATTCGATCTGAATGACCGCGCGCACCAGAACGGGATCGACAGCGAAGCGGCTGGCGTAGCGGTCGATGATGGCGTCGTACTTCGAGTGGCGATTGCGCTGCCTGGCCAGCCAGGCGTAATCGCTCCCCTTCCCGTAGGAGCCGACGTTGTAAATGACCTTCGTTCCGTCGCGGCGGACCATCAGCAGTACGTCGCTGTAGGCGGCGCTGGCGAAGAGGAGAATTGCCAGCCCAAAGGCTGTCCTACGCATGCCATTTGATGGTAGCACATGGTGCTCGGTTGTCGGTGTTTGCACGCGAGTCTGATTCTCCGAGCACCGACAACCGCGCACCGAGCACCCGCCTCACCTCAGGCACATCGCATACGCCTCGCGGAACGTCGGATTCTCGATCAGAGCGCGGTTGACCTCGAAATAGCGCGCCACCACGTCATTGGTTTGGATCAGGCGGCGACGCAGGTCGAGCGAGATCGCCCGCCAGAACTTTGCCCCGGCGACAGGCGCCTCCGTCAGGAACCTGGCGAGCTCATTCATCGGCGCGGACAGCACCTCGGCCTCCGTGACCGCCCTCAGCGAGGCCGACGCTACGCAGTCTTCGATGATCGATAGCTCTCCAAACGTCTGACCTGCCATGAGATCGCAGAGGGCGACCTCGCTTCCGTGAACCTGCCGCACCACCCGCAGCCGGCCGCTGCGAAGCACGTGGAGAGCCCGGTTTGCATTTCCCTCTTCAAGGATGATGTCGCCCGGATGGAACGTCGCTGCCTGCATCATCGAGGAGAGTTTTTGCAGCTCCTCAGTTTCGAATTCCGCGAACAGCCCCACGCTCTTCAAGAAGTCGGCGGTTTCCATCGTTGCTCCCTCGCGCCCGTTTTGCGCTATCATTTTCAACATTCCGTAAAAGGTACTGGTCCACCCCGCTGAAGAGTACAGCGGGGCGATGCGGTGTTCAACGATCACAGGAGGGCCGTTATGGATGGCCTGCTCCGTTCGCTCATCAAGACGGTCCGGCGTCGTCTTCGGGAAGACGAAGAGGTAACCGTCGAAGCCGTGACGCGGGAGTTGGGGTACACGCGCCAGTACATCTCCGGACGCTTTCATCGCGTCACGGGGCGGCTGCTCAGCCATTTTCTGAAAGAAAAAAGGCTGGAAAAGGCGGCTCGCCTGCTCAAGGCGGGAAACCTTCGGGTCTCGCAGATCGCCCGACGCTGTGGGTTCGACTCCGAGAATTACTTCCGACAGCAATTCCGCCACCGGTACGGAATGTCGCCGCGGCAGTTTCGCTCCAACGGAACGCTCCGCGCGCTCACTCGACGACCCCAGGCACAGATGGCTTGATGGAGTTGCTCAGTTACTCAGTTGCTCAGTTTTGAGCTGCTCGTGAGATCGAGAAACTGAGTAACTGAGTAACTCAACCCTGATCGAACCCCGCATCGATCCATAGATACCGAAGCGTGTTGCGGTCGAGCGTTCCAGCGGCGACGGCGTAGCGGAGGAACAGAAGCAGCCGGCGGAGCGGCGAATGAGGAACGGCCCCGGCACGCACCAGATGCTCGCGGTGTGCTTCCGCCGATTCGAAGCTGTTCGACCGCAGGATGTTCGTCAGCCGGACGACCGTCCCCTGAATGGCGAGCTGCTGCCACTCCCCCTTGTTCGCGTAGCGCATGTAGTACCGGCGGTGGAACAGCCGCACTTCGCCTTCTTCGCCGCCGATGCGCAGAGCGGCGCCGCAATAGAACGGGACCGAGCGAATACGGAATCCGCGTGCCTGCGCCGCGTTTGCGGCTTCGCCGATTTCCTTCGCCAGCGCGTCGTCGACCACCTCGCGTTCGCGGACGAGGAGCATCCAGTCGTTGCTGGAGGCGTCGATGGCGCGATTGAGCTCGGCGCGATGTTTCGAGAGCTCGTCCTGCGGAGGGATGTCCAGCACGAGTTGCTCGAGCCTGCTGAAATGGGAAGTGAGCGCGGTGAGATCGTCCGCGTGCACGTGGCCGAGCGTGATGATCGAGAGCGCCCCCGCGGCGGCCTGCGGTTGCGTGGCATCGGCGAGTCGATCCCAGGCGGTGGGCATATTCTGAGAACTGACCTACTCCTCCACCTTCTCGTGGATCCGCACGATCGACGAGGCCCGGCCGGTGATCTCGTCGACCTCAATCATCGCACCCGCCAATCGGATGTCGCGCTTCGCCACTTCGAGCTTCCGAGGAGTGTTCATCAGGAAGCGGTGCAGCACTTCGTCGGGGCGAAAACCGATGACCGAATCATAGGCGCCGGTCATCCCGACATCGGTCTGGAACGCGGTGCCGTTGGGGAGAATCCGCTCGTCGGCCGTGGGGACGTGTGTGTGCGTGCCGAGGACGGCGGAGACGCGGCCGTCGAGATGGCGCCCCATGGCCTGTTTCTCCGATGTGGCTTCGCAGTGGATGTCGACGATGATCACTTTGACGGTGCCGAAATTCTTCAGCTCCCGGTCGGCCGTGTAGAAGGGGTTGTCGCACGGCGGCATGAAGACATTTCCCATCACCTGAAGCACCGCCACGTCGATCCCAGCCGCGGTCTGGCGGACCACCGATCCCTTCCCGGGATTTCCGGCCGGATAGTTCGCCGGCCGGACGACGTGCTCGTAATGGTCGTAGTTGTCGACGAAGTCCTTCTTGTCCCAGATGTGATTCCCGGACGTGTAGGCGTTGATGGGCAGCACGGAGAGCTCGTCCATGATCGCTTCGGTCACACCAAAGCCGCCGGCGGCATTCTCGATGTTGACGATCGTGAAATCGATCTTCTCGCGATCGATGACGTGCTCGAGTTTCTGGTGCAGAGCGCGCCGCCCGGGCTGGCCGACGACGTCGCCGATGTAGAGGATTCTGATCATTGTCTGGGGGTCGGGGGTCGGGGGTCGGCCTCGATGGCCACTGGACCTCCGAGCTCAACCCCCAATCAGTTGACGCTAACTCGATATTCCGGACGACTCGAAGTCCGCGTGCTGAGTCGGTTCGGCGGGGCGGGTAGCCGTGTCCGACCCCCGACCCCCGACATCCGACTCCTACTTTGCGTAATCGAC
The DNA here is from genome assembly GCA_017883215.1 of Thermoanaerobaculia bacterium. GTDB lineage: Bacteria > Acidobacteriota > Thermoanaerobaculia > Gp7-AA8 > Gp7-AA8 > JAJXWV01. The sequence continues at coordinate 7,353 of JADGOA010000179.1, forward strand.
CGCCCTCATCTCTCGAATGACGGTGACCTTGATCTGTCCCGGATACTGCAGCTCCGACTCGATTTTCCGCGCCACGTCCTTGGAGAGCCAGATCGACTGTTCGTCGGTGATCTTCTCTGCGTTGACGATGATGCGCAGCTCGCGCCCGGCCTGAATGGCGAAGCTCTTGGCCACGCCCTCCATCGAGTTGGCGATCGATTCGAGGCGCTCGAGGCGGTGAACGTAATTCTCCAGGATCTCCCGGCGTGCGCCCGGCCGTGCGGCGGAGAGCGCGTCGGCGGCGTTCACCAGCACGGCCTCGACCGTGGTGGGGTCGTAGTCGCCGTGGTGGCACTCCATGGCGTGAATGATCTCGCGCTTCTCGCCGTACTTCTCCAGCACCTGCCGTCCCAG